>DATIBF010000061.1:0-37652 GCA_035457655.1 Gaiellaceae bacterium | reverse complement strand
GGACCAGCTCCTCGATGCGGGCGAGCGGGATCTGCTCGGTGCCGAAGCACTCGACCTCGATCGAGACGGGGTGCGCGACGCCGATCGCGTAGGCGACCTGCAGCTCGCAGCGGTCGGCGAGGCCGGCGGCGACGACGTTCTTCGCCGCATGGCGCGCCGCGTAGGCGGCCGAGCGGTCGACCTTGGTCGGATCCTTGCCGGAGAAGGCCCCGCCGCCGTGGCGGGCGGCGCCGCCGTAGGTGTCGACGATGATCTTCCGGCCGGTGAGGCCCGTGTCCCCCATCGGCCCGCCGATCACGAACTTGCCGGTCGGGTTGACGAGGACGAAGTCGCGCTCCTCGAAGCGGTGCTCGTCGTAGAGGTCGCGCGGCAGGATCGGGTGGAGGACGTGCTCGATCAGGTCGGGCTTGATCAGCGCCTCCTCGTCGAGCCCGTCGCGATGCTGCGTCGAGACGAGGACGCGGACGACCTCGACGGGCCGCTGGCGCCCGTGCTCGTCCACCTCGTAGCGCACGGTGACCTGCGACTTCCCGTCGGGCCGGAGGTAGGGCAGGATCTGCGCCTTGCGCACCTCGGAGAGCCGCTTGGCGATCTTGTGCGCGAGCATGATCGGGAGCGGCATCAGCTCCTCGGTCTCGGTGCACGCGTAGCCGAACATCATCCCCTGGTCGCCGGCGCCGATCTGGTCGATCGGGTCGTCGTCGCCGTGCTGCATCTCGTAGGAGGCGTCCACGCCCTGCGCGATGTCCGGCGATTGCTCGTCGAGCGCGACGATGACGCCGCACGTGTCCGCGTCGAAGCCGTACTTGGCGCGGTCGTAGCCGATCTCCTGGATCTTCGCCCTGACGACGCGCGGGATGTCCACGTAGGTCTCCGTGGTGATCTCGCCGGCGACGACGACCAGGCCGGTCGTGACCAGCGTCTCGCAGGCGACGCGCCCGTTCGGGTCGTCGGCGAGGACGTGGTCGAGGATCGTGTCCGAGACCTGGTCGGCGACCTTGTCCGGATGACCCTCGGTCACGGACTCCGAGGTGAAGAGGAACTCTCGTGCAGCCACAGCGGAGGGAAAGGGTACCGGCGACGCCTAGTCGACGGCGAGGAAGAGCGAGAAGCGCTGCGCGTCGCCCGAGGCCTCGCCCCAGAAGACGAGCCCGCCGAGCGGCTCCAGGTAGTCCTCGGGCAGGTAGCCGCCGCCCTCGCCGCCCGGCGCGAGGCCGGCGACGAGCGGCACGGCCGCCCGGAGGTCGACGTAGCCGAAGCCGGATGTCTCGTCGGGCATGCCGGCCGCCTCCAGCGCCGCCTCGAAGCGGTCGTCCTGGTCGAGCCGCGGAGCGTCGCCGCGGAGTACGTCGAGCTCGGCCTGCGAGTTGGAGACGGCCAGGAGCCCGTCGAAGGCGTCGTAGACGACGGGCGCCCGCCCGCCCGCCAGGCCGAGCAGGGATTCGACGGCCGCGAGGGCGGCCGCCTCGTCCTCGACCTGGGCGACGAGCGTCACCGCCGGGCCGGGCCGCACGGAGAGGGCGATCTCGCCCGAGAGCAGCTCCGCCGTCTCGTCGAGGTCGAAGGGGAGCGGTGCGCCGCCGGCTCCGAGAGCGTCCGCATACTGCTCGAGCGCGGCGCCCAGGTCGTTGAAGGCGAGGAAGGCGACGGCGCTCGCCGGAACCTCCTCGACGAGCTCCGACTCGAAGGTCCCGAGCTCGGGGGACTCGCTCCCGTCGGCTGCGACGGCGCGACCCTCGACCCGCACGCCGTCCTCCTCGGCGACGAGCGCAGCGCCGAGCGAGCCGGTCTCAGCGCCCGCGAAGCCGAACGGGATCGGCCCGGCTCCGGTCGGAAGCTCGGAGAAGGCCTCGGCCAGCGCTCCGCCGTTCACGTACACGCGGGCGAGCGCGTCGGCCGGAAGGTCGTCCATCGCCTCCGCGAACTCCTCCGACTCGTCGAGTGACGGGCCCTCGAGCGCCTCGCGGTAGCGCTCCAGGTCGGCCTCGGTCTTCGCGACGGCCTGCCAGCCCTCCACCTCGGCGCGGGCCGCGTCCTCGCCCTCGAGGAGCCCGGCGAAGGCGTCCTCGTCCTCGGGCTTCGTGAGGACGACGAGGGGCGGGTCCGCCTCGAGGTCGGTCGGAACGTCGAGCACGACGAGCGCCACCTCGGGGCCGAGCGCGGCCCGCAGGTCGGCGTCGCTCTCAAGGCCCGCCTCGGCAGTCGCGCGCTCCAGCAGCTCCTCGAGCAGGCCCTCGCCGTTGGGGAATCTCGCCAGCAGGCCGGATACGGCCTGCCACTGGTCGCCCTCGAAGGACGTGTCCACCGAAACGTAGGCGAGCGCGCTCGCCGGCACGGCCGACGTCGCGCTCCCGACCTGGCCGGTGCTCCCGCACCCGGCGAGGAGCGCGAGCAGAGCGGCAGCAAGCAGAGCCGGGATGAGGACTCTTCTGAACCGCATCGACATCACGTTACTCATCTGTCGGCGTTCTGCTCATCAAGCCTGAGACCAGGTCGAGGGCGCTCGTCCCGTTCAGCACCTCGCAAATGGCCTCGGTGATGGGGAGCTCGACGCCGAGCCGCCGCGAGAGGTCGCGCAGGACGGGGGCGGTCGTCAGCCCCTCGACGACCATCCCGATCTCCTCCCTCGCCTGCTCCGGCGAGCGGCCCTGCGCGATCAGCTCCCCGGCGCGCCGGTTGCGGCTGTAGGGGGAGAAGCACGTGACGATCAGGTCGCCCATGCCCGCGAGGCCCGAGAACGTCTCGCCGCGGGCCCCGCAGGCCTGGCCCAGCCGCGCCATCTCCGCGAGGCCGCGGGTGATCAGGGCTGCCTTGGCGTTGTCGCCGAAGCCGAAGCCGTCCACGCCGCCGGCCGCGAGCGCCATCACGTTCTTGGCAGCGGCGCAGAGCTCGACGCCGACGAGGTCCGAGTTGAGGTAGACGCGAAAGCGTGCCGAGATGATCGCGTGCTGGAGCTCGACCGCGAGCGCTTCGTCCTCGCTCGAGATCACCGCGGCGGCCGGGAGGCCCTGCGCGATCTCCTCCGCGTGGTTCGGGCCCGAGAGCACGGCGACCGGCCGGCCGCGGACGACGGTCGAGAGCCGCGAGCCCGTCTCCGGGTCGAGGCCCTTGGTCAGGCTGAGCACTGGCGCGTTTCCCGGCAGGCTCTCGGCGACGTCGCGGAACGCCCCGCTCGGGAGCGCCAGGCACGCGAGCTCGGCCTCCGGGAACGGAGCCGTCTCGAGCGGCGCCGCCTCCACCGCCGAGAGGTCCACGTCGGTCAGGTAGCGCGGGTTCCGGCCGGTGTCGGCGATCGCGCGCGCCTGCTCCGCGTCCCGGCAGGCGAGCGTCACCTCGTGACCGCGCTCGGCGAGGAGCACGGCGAACACCGATCCCCAGGAGCCGCCCCCGACGACGACGACCTTCATGAGCGCCGGACGAAGTCGATGATCACCGGGACGCCTTCGAGGCCGAGGCGGTCGCGGAGCTGGTTCTCGACCCAGTAGCCGTAGTCGCGCGTCAGGAGGCCAGGGTCGTTGACGTGGATCCGGAAGCGGGGCGGCCGCGTCGAGACCTGCGTGCCGTAGAGGAGGTTCAGTCGCCTTCCGTTCCTGCTCGGCCCCGGCCTGGCCTCGCGCAGCTCCTGGAGGATCCGGTTGAGGCCGGCGGTCGGGACGCGGGCGGTGTGCTTGGCGAAGAGCTCCTCCACGCGGTCGAGGAGCTTCCCGACGCCGCGGTTGGTCTTCGCCGAGACGGCGACGACGGGAGGACGTTGGCGCAGTTTGCTCTCGATGCGCGGGCGCACGTCCTCGATCCCCACTTCCGCAGCGTCCCACTTCGAGAGCACGACCAGTGTCGCATCGCCGGCCGCGCGGGCTACGTCGGCGACCGCGAGGTCCTGGTCGACGAGGCCCTCGGTCGAGTCGACGAGGACTAGCGCCACGTCGGCCCGCTCGGCGGCCTTGATCGCACGGAGCTCGGAGAAGTACTCCACCCCCTGCCGGTGCCGACGCTTGCGACGGAGCCCCGCCGTGTCCACGAGGACGTAGGTCGTGTCCCCCCGCCTGAGCACGGTGTCGATGGAGTCGCGCGTCGTCCCCGGCTGGTCGGACACGATCACCCGCTCCTGACCGACGAGCGCGTTGACGAGGCTCGACTTGCCGACGTTGGGCCGGCCGAGCACGGCGACGCGGATGGCGTCGTCCCCCACCTCGGGCGGCCCCTCGCCTGGGAGAAGCGCCAAGATGCTGTCGAGCAGGTCGCCCGTCCCGTGCCCGTGGAGCGCCGAGATCGGAAGCGGATCGCCGAGGCCGAGGCGGTGGAACTCGAGCGCCTCGTCGTCACGCTTGGGGTCGTCGACCTTGTTGGCGACGACGAGCACCGCGCGGCCCGAGCGGCGGAGGATATCGGCGATCTCCTCGTCGCCCGGCGTGACCCCGGCCTTGGCGTCGACGACGAAGGCGACGAGGTCGGCCTCCTCGACCGCGAGGCGCGCCTGCTCCGCCACCTGCTGCGTGAGCGGCGAGGAGTCGGCGACGTCGACCCCGCCGGTGTCGACGAGCAGGAACCGTTTTCCCGCCCACTCGCAGACGATGTCTTTGCGGTCGCGCGTGACGCCGGGCGTCTCGAAGACGACCGCCTCGCGCGTCGCCGTGAGCCGGTTGACGAGCGTGGACTTCCCGACGTTGGGAAAACCGACGACGGCGACCGCGCCGAGGAGCGGCGCCTGCACCTAGTGCCACTCCGGGTAATTCAGCCTCGCTCCTGCGTCGCGAGCACCAAGCCAGAGTCCGCACTCGACCGAAGCCAAGGCCGGAAGCCTTGGTGAGGTCGAGGGTGGGCTCTGGCGCCGCGTGATCGCGGGGCAGGGGCAGGCGTGGATTGCCTGGAGGGGCACTAGACCTTTGCAGGGACGTTCTCGCGGCGGGGCGGCGTCGCGTCCGGCGGCCGGCCGAGCTCGTGGATCCGGACGAGCCACTCCCAGAGGCGCCTGATCTCGGCCATAATCTCCTCCGAGGCCGCCGCGTAGCCCTTGGAGTTGCGCGGGTGCTCGGCGAAGCGCATCGGCTCGCCGAACGCGACCGATACCGCGGCGCGGTTGCCGAGCTTCCACGTCTGCGACCCGTGGATCGCCGCCGGGATCACGGGCACGCCCTCGCTGATCGCCACCATCGCCGCCCCCGGCTTGGCCTCCCCAGGCACGCCGCTCGTCTGGCGTGTGCCCTCGACGAAGAGGCCCAGCAGGTCGTTTTCCCGCACGGTCTCGCGCATGCGCCGGAGCGCGTCGCGGTCGGACTCCCCGCGCCGGATCGGAAGAGCCCCGTGCGCCCGGATCAGCTGCGCGAGGCCGGCGTGGTCGAAGAGCTCGATCTTCCCGACGAAGACGATTCGCCTCGGGACGACGGAGCCGAAGACGGGGATGTCGATGAAGTTGAAGTGGTTCATGGCGAGCACGCCGCCGCCCTCGCGCGGAATGCGCTCCTTCCCGTAGACCCGAATCGACGTCACCGCGCGCGTCAGGTTGGCGAGGATGCCCTTGCCGACCGGCCAGTAAACGAGGTCGACGGCCTTCACGCGCTCGCCCGGGCCTCGACGAGACGTTCGATCCGGTCGAGGACCTCGTCGATCGTCAGCTCGGTGGTGTCGATCTTCTCGGCGTCCGGAGCCGCCTGCATCTGCGCCGAGTCACGCTCGTCGCGCAGCCGCAGGTCGGTGGCCAGGGCCTCGGCTCCGATGTCGGGATGGTCGGCCTGGCGCCGGCGCGCCCGCTCGCCCGCGTCGGCCACCAGGTAGACCTTCACCTCGGCGTCCGGGCAGACCACGGTGCCGATGTCCCGCCCCTCGATGACGGCGTCGGCGCCTTCCGCGAGCTCGCGCTGGCGCTCCTTCATCACGACCCGCACTTCCGGGTGGCGGGCTACCGATGAAACGATCCGGTCGATGCGCGGCTCGCGGATTGCCTCGGTGACGTCGCCGTTGCGGACGAGGACGCGATCGCCCTCGAACGCGACGGGGTTGGCCAACGCGAGCGCCTCGAGCGCCGGTCCGTCGCCGAGATCGACGCCGACCTCGAGCGCCAGCCACGCGAGCGCGCGGTACATGGCGCCGGTGTCGAGGTAGCGGAAGCCCAGGCGCTGGGCGAGGCCGCGCGCCACGGTGCTCTTGCCTGACCCGGCCGGGCCGTCGATGGCGACGATCATGGCTGTTCCGGATGGCTAGCGAGGGTCATCGAAGCGCGAGCGACTCCAACATCGCGAAGAAGTCGGGGAAGCTTACAGCGGCGATTTCGGCTCCCCGGAGCTCCACCCCCTGGCGCGAGACGAGCCCGGCGACCGCCCCCAGCATGGCGATCCGGTGGTCGCCGCGGACATCGATCACGCCCCCACCCTGAGGGCGGGAGGGGACCCCACGAACCCGGAAGCCATCGTGACGCGTCTCGATGTGGATGCCTAGTGGCCGCAGCGCATCTTTCACGCTTTCGACACGGTCCGACTCCTTCACGCGGAGCTCCTCCGCGCCGGTGACGACGCTGTCGCCGTGCGCCATTCCCGCCGCCAGCGCGAACAGCGGGAGCTCGTCGAGCAGCCTCGGCACCTCCTCCGGGCCGATGGCCGTCGCCACGAGCTCGGCGGCCTCGACCTCGAGGTCGCCGACGGGCTCGCCCCCGGCCGAGCGCCGGTTGAAGACCGCGATGCGCCCGCCCATCCGCTCGAGGACGTCGAGGAAGCCCGTGCGCGTCGGGTTCAGCGCGACTCCGTGCAGCCGCAGCTTCGAGCCGGCCAGGAGCGTCGCCGCGACGACGAACGGCGCCGCGGACGAGATGTCGCCGGGAATCGTCGTCCGCAGCGGCGCGAGGCGCTCGACCGGCCACACGGACGCCTCCCCCGGCCCGCGGCGCACGCGTACCCCCATCGCCTCGAGCATTCGCTCCGTGTGATCGCGGCTCGCGTGCGGCTCGGCCGCCGTCGTCGGCCCATCCTCCGCGTAGAGGCCCGCCAGCAGGACGCACGACTTCACCTGCGCGCTCGCCACCGGGAGCTCCCAACGCACGGATCGGAGCCCGCCGCCCTCGACGACGACCGGCGCGTGCCCCTCCGTCGTCGTCACGCGAGCCCCCATCGCCCGCAGCGGCTCCGCGACCCGCTCCATGGGCCGCGCGCTCAGCGACTCGTCGCCGACGAGCTCGAAGCGGCCCTCCTGCCCCGCCAGAATCCCCGGCAGGAGCCGCATCAAGGTGCCGGCGTTGCCGCAGTCGAGCGGCCCGGCCGGCTCCCGGATCCCGCGCAGGCCAACGCCCTGGACGTGGAGGCGATCGCCCTCCACCTGCACCCCGGCTCCGAGCAGGCGCGCCGCGGCGACCGTCGAGAGGGTGTCCTTCGAGACGCCGAAGCCGTCGACCTCGCTCTCCCCGTCCGCCACCGTGCCGAGGAGGACCGCCCGGTGGGAGATCGACTTGTCGCCGGGGACAGCGATGTCGCCCTGGACCGACGCCGCCGGCTCGATCTTCATTCGAAGGCCGGCGAGACGATGACGGAGTAGCCCTGCGCCTCGAGCAGGTCGGCAGCCCGGCGGGCCGCCTCCTCCCCGGCCACGAGCACGCTCAGCGTCCCCCCGCGCTCCGGGGACAGATGGTCGAGCTCGAAGTCCTCGATGTTGATCTGCTCGGCGCCGAGCGCCTGCGTGATCCCCGAGAGGACGCCGGGCCGGTCGGGGACGTGGACGCGGACGCGCTGCAGGGCGCCCGGGTCCGCGTACGCCTCCGCCAGGAGCCGGCTCCGGTTGCCGCCCGCCTCGCCGACCCAGCGCGCGAGCCACCCGGCGTCGCGCGCCTCGAGGGCGTGCTCGAGCTCCTCGACCCGCCGGCGGTGCTGGGAGAGCGCGGCCCGGAGCTCCTCGGCGTTGTCGAGGAAGATGTCGATCCAGATGCGCGGGTTCGCGCCGGCCACGCGGGTCATGTCGCGGAGCGACCCGCCCGCGGCGGCCAGCGGCTCGTGGCCGTCCACCCGCACCGAGCCCGCGTGGTTCAGGACGACGTTCGCGAGCGCATGCGGAAGGTGGCTGGTGAGGGCCAGGAGGCGGTCGTGGGCCACGGGGTCGATGGCGACGGGAACCGCGCCGAGCGAGGCGACGAACCCGTGCAGCAGCCGGTAGCGCTCGGGCTCCGTCTCGGCAACCGGCGTGAGGAACCAGGTCGCACCGTCGAAGAGCTGCTCGCTCCCGCTCGCCGGCCCGCGCGCCTCGGAGCCGCAGACGGGGTGCCCGCCGATGAAGCGGACGCGGTCCGGGACGGCGGCGCAGAGCGCGGACTTCGTCGAGCCGACGTCGGTGACCGTCGCCCCGGAGCCGGCCGCCGCCAGCGCTTCCCCGATCCGCTCCTCCAGGCTGGCCACCGGAGTCGCCACGACCACGAGCTCGGCCTCCTCCACCGCCGCGACGACGCTCCCGTGAGGCTCGTCGAGCGCCCCGCGCTCGGCTGCGCCCGCGAGCGACTCCGGATCGGCGTCGTATCCGGCGACGTGGGCGACTCCCGCCCGCTTCGCCGCCAGGCCGACCGAGGCGCCGATCAGCCCGGTGCCGACGACGGCCAGCTTTGCGACCATCAGTGTGGGAGCCTTGGTGAGGGCGAGGGCGGGCTCTGGCGCCGCGTGATCGCGGGGCAGGGGCAGGTGTGTATCGCCTGGTGAGCCACTAGACGCGCTGGAGCTCGGCGAGCCGGAAGGCGAGGTCGAGCGACTGGCGGGCGTTCAAGCGAGGGTCGCAGAGCGTCATGTAGCGCACGTTGAGCTGCTCCTCGAGCACCGCCTCGGAGCCGCCGAGGCACTCGGTGACGTCCTCGCCGGTGAACTCGAGATGGACGCCGCCGGGCCACACGCGCTCCTTGTGGCAGGCGGCGAAGAAGCCCTCGATCTCGGCCATGATCGCGTCGAAGCGGCGGGTCTTGAAGCCGGACTCCGTGACGAAGACGTTGGCGTGCATGGGATCCGACGTCCACAGGACCGGGTGGCCCGAGTCCCGCACGGCACGGAGGATCGGCGGCAGGAGGTCGAACACCCTGTCGGCGCCCATGCGCGCGATGAGCGTCAGCCGCCCCGGGATCCGGTCCGGGTTGAGCCGCTCGCACAGCTCGAGGATCTCGTCCGGCGTCGCCGTCGGACCTATTTTCAGCCCGAGCGGGTTCAGGACGCCCGAGAAGAACTCGACGTGGGCCCCGTCCGACTGACGAGTGCGCTCGCCGATCCAGAGCATGTGCGCCGAGCAGTCGTACCAGTCCCCCGTCGTCGAGTCGCGCCTGGTGAGCGCCTCCTCGTAGTCGAGGACGAGGCCCTCGTGGCTCGTCCAGACGTCCACCTGGTGCAGCTGCGACTCGGCGGACAGGTCGATGCCGCACGCGGCCATGAAGCGGAGAGCGCGCTCGATCTCGGAGGCGAGCTGCTCGTACCGGCGCCCCTCGGGCGAGGAGGCGACGAACTCCTGGTTCCACTCGTGGACGCGCATGAGGTCGGCGAAGCCGCCCTTGGTGAACGCGCGTACGAGGTTGAGCGTTGCGGTCGCGTGGTTGTACGCCTGCACCATGCGATCGGGGTCAGGGATGCGCGCCTCCGCCGTGGGCGCGTCGTCGTGAACCATGTGGCCGCGGAAGGAGGGGATCTCGAGGCCGCCGATCTTCTCGGTGGCCGACGTCCGCGCCTTGGCGAGCTGACCGGCGATCCGCCCCACCTTCACGACGGGGAGCGTGGCGCCGTAGGTGAGGACGGCCGCCATCTGGAGCAGGATCTTCAGCTTCTCCCGGATGTGGACCGCCGAGAGGTCGTGGAACGACTCCGCGCACTCGCCCGCCTGGAGGAGGAACGCGCGCCCGGCGGCCGCCTCGGCCAGGGCGGCCTGAAGTTGTCGCGCTTCGCCTGCGAAGACGAGCGGCGGCACCACCGCCAGCCGCGCGCGGGAGACCTCGGCCCGCTCCTCGCTCGGCCACTCCGGCTGGTGAAGGGCCGGCTTCGAGCGCCACGAGGACGGCGTCCAGACGGGCTTCGTTACAGCCATCGGCTCCCAGTGTAGTTCGCGATAATCGCGGCGACGTGCGCGTTCTCTCCGGGATCCAGCCGACGGGCGAGAAGCACCTCGGCAACTACGTCGGCGCCATCCGCCGCTGGGTGGCGCAGCAGCACGAGGTCGACGCCTTCCATCCGATCGTCGACCTCCACGCGATCACCGTTCCGCAGGAACCCGAGGAGCTCCGGGAGTCGACCCTCGACCTGACCGCGCTCCTGATCGCGTGCGGCCTCGATCCCGACGTCTGCACCCTCTTCGTCCAGAGCCACGTTCCCGAGCACCCGCGGCTCTCGTGGGTGCTCGAGTGCATGACGCCGTACGGAGAGCTCCGGCGTATGCCCCAGTTCCGGGAGAAGTCGGCCGCGCAGCGGAGCTTCTCCGTCGGGCTCATGACCTACCCGGTGCTCCAGGCGGCCGACATCCTCCTCTACGACGCCGACGTCGTCCCGGTCGGCGAGGACCAGCGCCAGCATCTCGAGCTCGCGCGCGACCTCGCCCAGCGGTTCAACCAGCGCTTCGGGGAGACGTTCGTCGTCCCCGAGGGGACGTACGGGGACGTGGGCGCGAAGGTCATGGACCTGCAGGATCCCGAGAGCCGCATGTCGACCTCGCTCTCGTCCGACCTCGGCCTCGTCAAGGTGCTCGACCCTCCGGACACGATCAGGCGCAAGGTCCGCTCGGCGGTCACCGACTCCGGGCGCGAGGTCGTCAGGGCCGAGGACAAGCCGGGCGTCACGAACCTGATCGAGATCATGGCCGTCGCGACCGGCGAGACTCCCGAGGAGATCGAGGCCCGCTACGACGGGGCCGGCTACGGAACCTTTAAGGAGGAGGTGGCAGAGGCCGTCGTCGAGCTCCTCGACCCGGTCCGGCTCCGCTACGGGGAGCTTCGCGGCGACGCCGGCGAGCTCGCATCGATCCTCGCCCGCGGCGCCGCCAAGGCCCACGCGATCGCCGCCGTCACCCTAGAGCGGGCCCACGACGCGGTGGGCTTCGTCCCGCCCAAGTAGCACAAGCGTTACTTGGCTTCGGTCAGGATCCGCAGGGCGGCCACCTCCTCGCGCGTGAGCTCGCGCCACTCGCCCGGGCCGAGGCCGGCGACGGTGAGGCCCGCATAGCGCGAGCGGTGGAGGCGGCGCACGGGATGGCCGACCGCCTCGCACATGCGCTTCACCTGGTGCTTGCGCCCCTCGTGCAGCGTGAGCTCGAGGCGAGACGGGCCGACGCGGCGCACGCGGGCCGGCGCCGTCGGGCCGTCGTCGAGCTCGATGCCGTCCGCGAGACGGCGTAGCGCCTCGTCGTCGGGGTCGCCCTCGACCTCGACCTCGTAGACCTTGTCCACCTCGTAGCGCGGGTGCATGAGCCTGTGCGCGAGCGGCCCGTCGTTCGTGAGGAGCAGCGCGCCGGTCGTGTCGGCGTCGAGGCGGCCCACGGGCACGACCCGCTGCTGCAAGTCGAGCAGGTCGACGACCGTGCGCCGCCCGTGCGGGTCGCTCGCCGTCGTGACCACGCCCGCCGGCTTGTGCAGGAGCACGTAGGCGAGCGGCTCGAGCCCGAGCGGCCGCCCGTCGAGCTCCACCCGGTCGGTCCGCTCCACGAACGTGGCCAGGCCGGCAACCTCCCCGTTCACGCGCACGCGGCCGTCCCGGATCAGCTCCTCCGCGCCCCGGCGCGACGCCACTCCGGCCCGGGCAAGGTAGGCGTTCAGGCGCATGACACTCGAATCATTGTGTCTGCCGCACGACGGGCGTAGGGTCGGTCGATCCACCACGAGAGGAGGGGCCATGAAGCGCCCGCTCACCCTCATCGTCCTCGCCGCCGCTGTCGCGCTCACCGTCACGCTCGCAGCGGGCTCGAGCGGCGCCGCGTCTTCCGGAGGAGGGAAGCGGATCGCCGTCTTCGAGCGCGCGACGACGGACACGCTCGTCGACCTCCCGCCTGCCGGAGACTCGCTCGGCGACACGCTCACGTTCGCCAACGAGGTGTTCGACGCGCGCACCGGCATGAAGGTCGGCACCGACCAGGGACAGTGCGTCCGGACCGTCGTCGGCCAGGCCTTCGAGTGCTTCTGGACGACGTTCCTGCCCCGCGGGCAGATCACCGTCCAGGGCCCGTTCTACGACGCCGCCGACTCGACGCTCGCGATCACCGGCGGCACCGGGGCGTACCGAAACGCCCGCGGCACGATGGACCTCCACGCAAGGAGCGCGACCGAGTTCGACTTCGTCTTCCACGTGATCGGCTAGCGGCGCGACGGGGCCGGGCCTCGGCGGCCCGGCCCCTCTCCTTCCCGGCGCGGGATGTCATGATCCCGCCGTGCCGATCTACATCACCCTGATGAAGTTCACGTCGCAGGGGATGAGCGGCATTCCGGCCTGGCGGGACCGGGTCGAGGAGGCCGAGCGCGCGATCCAGGCGCGCGGGGGCAGGCTGATCGATGCCTACGTCACGCTGGGGCGGTACGACGTGGTCGAGGTCTTCGAGGCACCGAACGACGAGACTGCCTACCAGATCCTCATCGAGGTCGCCAGGCATGGCCAGGTGACGACGGAGACCCTGCGCGCGTTCACGCGCGAGGAGGCCGAGCGGATCGTCAAGGAGAGCTAGGGGGCACTACTAGGACGCCTCTGCGGGGCGCCGCGCGACGACCTCGAGGCGCGAGCGCAGCTCCTCGACGTCGCCCCCGAGCTCGTCGAGCTCGGGCAGCTCGGAGCGGTCGGCAAGGCCGAAGACCCGCTCGAAGAGCGGCGTCGTCTCGTAGCGAACCGCACCGCCCTCCCGCTCCCTCCCGGCCTCCGCGATCAGGCCGCGCTCGACGAGGCCGGCCACTGCCGAGTCGGCCGCGACGCCGCGGATCCGTGCGATCTCCGGCCTGGACACCGGCCCGAGGTAGGCCACGACCGCCAGCGTCTCGAGCGCCGCCTGCGTCAACCCGCGCTGCACCGGCCGCTCGACGAGCCGCGCGCAGGCCTCCGCGGCCTCCCGGGCGGCGCGGAACGCGTAGCCGCCGGCGACGTGCTCCAGCACGACGCCGCTCCTGCCCTCCCGGAAGCGCCCCGCGATGAGCCCGAGCGCCGTCTCCACCCGCTCCGGCTCCTCCTCCGTGACGGCGGCGAGCTCGGCGACGGAGAGGGGCCTCGACGTGATGACGAGCAGCGCCTCGACCGTGCGTGCGAGCCGGTCGACGGGGTTCTCTACGAGGCGGAGGCGTTCCATACCGTGATCGGCTCGAAGGGGCCCGTCTGCGCGATCCGCGCCTCGTCCCGCTTCCCGAGCTCGAGGAGGGCGAGGAAGGCCACGATCTGCTCCACGCGCGAGAGGCGGTCGACCTCCTTGTCGAAGGCGAACCGGCCGCGCGAGCGCAGGAGGGAGCGGAAACGCTCGACGAAGCGCGAGAGCGGCGGGTAGGAGAGGACGAGGTGGCGGAGCGACGGCTCCGGCGGGACGACCGCGAGCGCGCGGAGCGCGCCGGCCAGCCGCACGGGGTCCTGCCTGGCCAGGGGACGGCCAGGAACGGGAGCGAGCGGGGCCGCGCCGAGGCGGAAATACCGGTCCGATTCGGCCGCCAGCCGCTCCTCGAGCCACGCCGCCGCGGCTCTGAACCGCCGGTAGGCGGCCAGGCGCTCGGCAAGCTCCTCGGCAGCCTCCTCCGGATCGAGGCCCTCCAGGTCGAGCTCCTCCCCCGGAAAGAGGCCGCGTGCCTTCAGCTCGAGCAGCGCCGCGACGAGGACAAGGAACTCGCCGCACGCCTCAAGGTCGAGCTCGCCACGCTCGGCGCGCGACTCGACGAACGCGAGGACGATCTCGACCACGTCGACGTCCCGCAGCTCGAGCTCCTCCCTGAGGACGAGCGTCAGAAGCAGGTCGAAGGGCCCCTCGAACGCGTCGAGGTCGAGGGGGAGCTCCCGCACCGCGACCGCCATGGCCGCGATGCTAGAGGTGCTACCGGACGCGGCCCTTCGGCACGGCCATCGTCGGCCCCTCCGGTGGCGAGGACGGGGGCGGCGCCGGCCGCGAGCCCGGTTCCTGCCGCCGCTGCGACCAGACGAACGCGATCAGCGCGAGCACGAAGACGCCGATCGCCACCCAGGCGTTCAGGCGCAGGCCGAGGTACTCGTGCGTTTCGTCGATGCGGAGGAGCTCCATCCCGAAGCGCCCGACGCAGTACCACATGACGTAGAGCGCAAAGAGCCCCGGCGGCCTCAGGTTGAACCGCCGGTCGATCAGGAGGAGAACCGCGACGCCGAGCAGGCACCACAGCGACTCGTAGAGGAAGGTCGGATGGAACGTCTCGGTGAGCGCGTACTCGCTCGGGCGGTTCTCCAGCGAGATCTCGACGGCCCACGGCAGGTCGGTCGGCTTCCCGAAGAGCTCCTGATTGAAGTAGTTGCCCCAGCGGCCGATCGCCTGCGCCAGGAGGAGCCCCGGCGCGACCGCGTCCATGAACGCGTACACGCTCTCGCCGGCGCGGTGCACCACCCAGGCGCCGACGAGCACCCCGGCCGCGATGCCGCCCCAGACCCCGAGACCTCCCTCCCAGACGGCGAAGGGCTCCCACCATTCCCCGTCCACCGTGTTCCAGCTCGTGATCACGTGGTAGAGCCGCGCCCCGATGATGCCGGCGAGCACGCCCCACATCGCGACGCGGAAGACGAGATCGCCGCGCGGGTCGCGCCAGAAAGCCCACCGGCCCGTCCACCGGCGACCCGTGAGCCACGTCGCCGCGACGATCCCGAGCAGGAGCATCAGTCCGTAGGCATGGATCTGGACCGAACCGACGTCGATCTCGCCGCTAGACGGGCTCGGGAACGAGCCCATGAGGGCCGCCGCGTGCACGGGCGAGAGCCTACCGACTCGGCCGGGCCAGGAGGCTTGGGCGCCGCTAGACGAGAATCTGCAGAGCGAGCTCGGGCGAGCAGCCGCGTCGGAGCAGATCAGTCGCCAGGTGCAGGTCGACGTAGCTGAGGTCGGCGAGCTCCCGGGCCTGGGCTACTGGATAGCCGGCCCGCTCGAGCTCCTCCATCCGCCAGATCCTGACGAGCTCCGCTTCGGCGTCAAATTCGAGATCGAGTTCTACCGCAGGCATGGGGTCTCTTTCGGGTCCGCTGGGTCTTCCTCTCACCTTCGGTAAGAACGCCGTCTCGGTTGTCCCCCGACCGGGGGAAGTCAGCGCTTAACTTGCCCCTAATACGAATTTCCAACACTTGGGGAAGATCGTCAGCTCGGGTCGCGTCCTGTGGGCATGACCAAGCAGAGGAACAGCCTCCTGGATCTGCACCCGGTCTCCGTGGCAAGCTCGCTTCTCGGCGGGGGGCCCATGGGGAGCGCGGCGCCGCACGACGCCGAGCCCGAGGTCTACGAGCCGCGTCCGAGCCGCGTCCGCCGCCTCCTCGCCGCGATCCGCGCCCGTCGGGCCTCCGCGACGAGCGCCGAGACCGGCCGCGCCTAGCTCCTAGGTGATCGCGGCCTCGCCGAGGAGCGCCTTCACCTCGGCGTGGAAGTCAGGCTCCGGACGCACCCTGAACTCTGGGCCGAACGCGTAGATCTGCGGCCCGCCTGACGTCTCCAGCTCGAGGAGAACCTCCGCCTCCCCCGGGAAGCGGCGCACGACCTCGGCGAGCTCGCGGATCGTCCCGGCCGGAGCCCGGCGGGCGTCGAGTCGCAGGCGCACCTCGCCCTTGTCGGCGGAGGCCTCGAAGGGAGCGATCTCGAGGGCGATCAGCTTCGTCTCGCCCTCCTTGTGGTCGACGCGGCCCTTGACGACGAGGACGCGGTCGGCCTCGAGCAGCTCCCGCGCAGCCGTGTAGACGGAGTTGAACACGACGATCTCGAGCGATCCCGAGAGGTCGTCGAGGCGGAGGAAGACCATCGGCTCGCCCTTCTTCGTCGTCAGCTGCTTGAGTGCGCTGACGATGCCCCCGACCGTCACGACCTCGCCGTCGCGTCGCCGCTCGACGTCCGCCATCCGGCAGTCGGTCTTTCGCCGGAGCTGGTCGCGCACGCCGTCGAGCGGGTGCTCGGAGACGTAGAGGCCGAGGCTCTCCTTCTCGAGCGCGAGCAACTCACGCTTCTCGAACTCCTCGGTCGAGATGGGACGATGGTGCGCGCGCCGGTCGCCCTGCTCCTCCTCGCCGCCGAGGTCGAAAATGGACCCCTGGCCGGCCAGGCGGTCGGCGATGAGGCGCCCGCCCGCGACGAGTGCGTCCTCGAGCACCTCGAGCATGCCTCTCCGGGTCGAGCCGGTCGAGTCGAGCGCGCCGGACTTGACGAGGCTCTCGAGCGCCCGCTTGTTCACCTGCTGCGGGTCGACCCGCTCGCAGAAGTCCCAGATCGACGCAAACGGTCCGCCCTCCTCGCGCGCGGCGAGGATCGAGCGGACCGCGCTCTCCCCGACGTTCTTTACGGCGTTCAGGCCGAAGCGGATCTTGCCGTCGACGACGCGGAAGTCCTCGACGGAGACGTTGACGTCGGGCGGCTCGACCTCGATCCCCAGCTCCTCGCACGCGGCCACGTAGAACGGCACCTTGTCCTTCGTGTTCATCACGGAGGAGATGAGCGCGGCCATGTACTCCGCCGGCCAGTTCGCCTTCAGGTAGGCGGTGCGGTAGGCGATCAGCCCGTAGCAGGCGGCGTGCGACTTGTTGAAGGAGTAGTCCTGGGCCTGCTCCATGTCCTTCCAGAGCTGGTTCGCCACCGCGGGCGTGACGCCGTTCGCCGCGCACCCCTCGAGGAACTTGTCCTTGAGCGACGCCATCAGCTTGTGGATCTTCTTGCCAATCGCCTTGCGCAGGTCGTCGGCCTCGGCCGGCGAGAAGCCCGCGAGCTGCTTGGCGATCTCCATGTACTGCTCCTGGTAGATGCACAGGCCCAGCGTCGGCTCCGTGATCGGCTTCAGGCGCTCGTCGAGGAAGGTGACCTGCTCCTGGCCGTGCTTCCGCTTCGCGTACACGGGGATGTACGCCATCGGCCCCGGCCGGTAGAGGGCGACGAGGGCGATCACGTCCTCGAACTCGGTCGGCCTGACGAGGCGGAGCGCCTCGCGCATCCCCGACGACTCGAACTGGAAGACACCGGTCGACTCGCCGCGCGCGAGCATCTCGTAGGTCTTCGGGTCGTCGAGAGGGATCCTCGTGATGTCGATCCCGCCCACCAGGCCGACCGCCTTGTCGATCACGTCGAGGTTCCGCAGGCCGAGGAAGTCCATCTTCAGGAGCCCGAGCGCCTCGACGTCTTCCATGGCGAACTGGGTCACGACCTCCTGCTCGGCGCCCTTCTGCTGGAGCGGCAGGTACTCGGTCAGCGGCCGGTCGCCGATGACGACGCCGGCGGCGTGGATGGAGTCCTGGCGGACGAGACCCTCGAGCGGCCTGGCGAGGTCGACGATCTGGCGGACGATCTCATCGGCGTCGTAGGCCTGCTTGAGCTCGGCACCCGGCTTCAGGCAGTCGTCCAGGTAGACCTTCGGCCCCTCCGGGATGAGCTTGGCGACCTTGTCGACGGTGCCGTACGGGATGTCGAGCACGCGGCCGGCGTCACGCACGGCCGCGCGGGCCATCATCGTCCCGAAGGTGATGATCTGCGCCACCTGGTCGCGGCCGTACTTCTCGGAGACGTAGTTGATCACCTGGTCGCGCCCGTGGACGGAGAAGTCGATGTCGATGTCCGGCATCGTCTTCCGGCCCGGGTTGAGGAAGCGCTCGAAGAGGAGGTCGTACTTGATCGGGTCGATGTCGGTGATCTCGAGGGCGTAGGCGACGATCGAGCCGGCTGCCGACCCGCGGCCGGGGCCGACGCCGATCCCGTTCGTCTTCGCGAAGCGGATGAAGTCCCAGACGATCAGGAAGTAGTCGGCGAAGCCCATCTCCCTGATCGTCTTCAGCTCGAACTTCAGCCGCTCCTGGAGCTCCGGCGTCACCGTTCCGTACCGTTTCTGCAGGCCTTTCTCGCAGAGCTCGACGAGGTAGTCGAACGCGTCGCGCCCGTCGGGCGTCGGGAAGCGCGGCAGGCGGATGACGCCGAGCTCGATCGAGACGGAGCAGCGCTCGGCGAGCTCGAGCGTCGACCTGAGCGCCTGGGGGTAGGCGGCGAAGTCCTGCGCCATCTCCTCCGGCGTCTTCAAGTAGAACTGGTCGGTGTCGAAGCGCCAGTGGCTCGGGTTGGCGAGGGTATCTCCCGACTGGATGCAGAGGAGCGCCTCGTGGGGGCGCGCGTCCTCGTGGCGAAGGTAGTGGACGTCGCCGGTGGCGACGAGCGGCAGTCCGCTCGCCTTCGCCATCTCCGCGAGGGTCGCGTTGATGCCCTTCTGCACGTCGAGGCCGGCGTCCTGGATCTCCAGGTAGACGGACTCGCGCCCGAAGATGTCGACGAGCCGCTCGACCTCCGCCTCGGCCTCGGGCCGGTTGCCGCTCTCCAGGGCCTTCGCCACCCGGCCGGAGAGGCAGCCGGAGAGCGCGACGATTCCCTTTGCGCGGGCGGCGAGGAGCTCCCAGTCGACGCGCGGCTTGTAGTAGTACCCCTCGAGGTAGCCGGCCGAGGCGAGCTTGATCAGGTTCGCGTAGCCCTCGTTCGACTCGGCCAGCAGCGTCAGGTGCGCGTAGCCCTTCTTGAGCGCGCGCCGGTCGTCGGCGACGTAGACCTCGCAGCCCAGCAGCGGCTTGACGCCGTGCTTCCCCGCCTCCCGGTAGAGCTCGACCGCCCCGGCGAGGCTCCCGTGGTCGGTGAGCGCGACCGCCGGCATCTCCAGCTCGGCGGCCCGCGCGGCCAGCTCCGGGATCCGGCACGCCCCGTCGAGGATCGAGTACTCCGAGTGGACGTGGAGGTGGACGAAGGGCGCGCCGGCCATCGGGTGAGCCATCTTAGACTCGGATTCGGCTAGCTCCTTTCGGCCGTGATCCCGTGCCGCCCGAGCGCCTCGATCGCTGCGGCGACGGCCTCGTCGGAGGGCTCGCGGTCGAGCTCGAGGACGAGGCGGGCGCCTCCTCCCGCGGGGCGCTCGATGCGCTGGAGGATCGGCTGCAGCAGGCTCGTGAGGACGACCGCGATCGCCAGCGCCCCCGTGCCGCGGGCGAACGCGTCGGAGTCCGGCTCCGTCCAGATCCCGACGGCGATCAGCGCGGCGAGCGCCGAGGAGAGGAGGATGGAGAGCGCATGCAGCCCCCGCAGGCGGCGTGAGCTCCCGGGCCGGAGCAGGGCCGTCACAGTGGCGGCCTGGGCGCCCGCGCCGGCGCCCAGCCCCATCGTCCAGGTGACGCGCGAGAGCCACTCTGCCTCCGGGTTCCCCCAGATGACGATCATGGCGAGCAGGAACGCCCCGCCGGACGCGGCGATCGTCCCCCACGCAAGCCAGACCGCGCGCCGCTGGTCGAGCAGCACCCCGGCCGGCAGGGCGAGCAGGCAGGCGAGGGAGAGCAGGGCCGTCGTGGCGAGGATCCGCCCCGCGGTGTCGTCGAACTCGGCGAACAGGAGCGTGCCGATGGCGACCGCAGCGGTGATGCACAGCGAAGCGACGAGCGCCCAGAGGAAGAGGCGGCGCCCTGCGCCCGCACCCCGTTCGGCCGTTTGCATGGTCGAAGCGTCGCCGCTGCGGGTCGCGTCGGCATCGGCGGGTTCCCTCAGGCGACGGTGGAGAACTACCTACCGCCTCGTCGCGAGGATGGCGGCAGCGCTCACCGCGACGAACGCGAAGTAGGCACGTGCCGCCGCCGGATCGCCCCGACCATCACCGCCACGAGCGCCGGGACGGCGATCCAGAGCGTGAGGGCCAAGCGGGAGAGCCGCCGGCCGTGCGCGGGCTCCATCGGCTGAGGGTAGGCCTCAGGTCGGCTGGACCGGGTCGCGGTGGACGGCGACCCCTGCGATGACAAAGGCCACTCCTGCAGCCTCCGGCAGGGTCGGAATTTGGCCGAGGACGAGGATTCCGATCACGGTCGCGGTCGCGGGCAGAAGCGAGACGAGCAGCGCGTAGGTGGCGCGGGGCATGCGCGCCATGGCGAGCTGGTCGCAGACGTACGGGATCACCGAGGACGTCACCGCCACGCCGAGCCCCGCCAGAAGCGCGACGGGGCTCAGCAACGCCGGCACCGCCGCCCAGCCGCCGAGCGCCGTCGCCACGACGACCGCGACCAGCATGGCGGCGGCGAGCCCGTCGATCCCGGCGACCGCGCCGTGTTGCGCCACCCGGTGCGCGAGGACGATGTAGAGGGTGAAGAGCACCGCGTTGGCGAAGGCGAACGCGAGCCCGACCGGCTCGACGGCGAGCTGGACGTCGGTGAGCAGGTAGACGCCGCCGACGGCGAGGGCGAGCGCCGCTCCGTTCCGAGCCGTGCGCGCGCCGAGGGCCGCGAGCCCGATCACAGGGAGGAACTCGATCGCCGCCACGGTGCCGAGCGGCAGCCGGTCGACCGCGACGTAGAAGCAGACGTTCATCACGGCCAGGACGGTCCCCATCGCGACGACGAGCGGCAGGGTCAGGGCCCGCCAGGGGCGGCGCCAGGCCGCGAAGATCAGCGCCGCGCCGGCGATCCGGAGCCACGCGACGCCGAGCGGCTCGACGAGCGCGAACAGGAGCACCGCGAAGGCCGGGCCGAGGTAGTGGAAGATCGCGCTACCCACGAAGTACGTCGCCGCCGGAACGCGCTCCGAGCGCCGAGCCGGGTAGGTCGTCTCCATGGAGAAAGTCTCGCTTCGGCGCTACGATTCCGAAATGGCAGACCGAAGGCGTTTCTCCCTCCTCGCCTGCGTAGCAAAGGAGTTCTGAGCCGATGGCTTACGAACAACAGCTCATGGACGAGACAAACCGTCGGATCGTCGAGGAGCTCCAGGCCGACGCGCGCCTCTCGATGGCCGAGCTCGGCCGCCGCGTGAGCCTCTCGCCGCCCGCCGTCGCCGACCGCGTGCAGCGGCTCGAGCGCGCCGGCGTCATCACCGGCTACCACGCGACCGTCGACCCGAGGGCGATCGGCTTCCCGATCGCGGCGGTCGTCCGCGTCCGCCCCGCCTCGCGCCAGCTCCACAAGATCCCCGAGGTCGCGCGCGAGATCTCGGAGGTCGTCGAGTGCTACCGGATCACCGGCGAGGACTGCTTCTTCGTCAAGCTCCATCTCCGGGCGATGGAGGACCTCGAGCCGATCCTCGACCGCTTCGTCCTCTACGGACAGACGACGACGTCGATCGTCCATTCGGCCCCGGTCAGCCCGCGGCCGCTTCCGCTGTAGGAGGGCTTGATGGAACGCCGCTCGCTGCCGGGTGCGATGGTCGTTCCGAGACAAGGACGCGGGGAGCGTTCGTAGCCGGAGGCTACGGGCGCGACTGAGGACGCAGCTCTCGGGGCGAGCAGCGCGGCCCGGCGGCACAGCCTGCGTTTCGTCGAGCCCTCCTGCGCGCGCTATTCTCCGGCGCGAAAAGGAGGTGACGCCATAGCCACAAAGGAGGAAAAGCTCGAGCTCGAGGGCGAGGTCGTCGAGGCCTTTCCCAACGGGATGTTCAAGATCACGCTGGACACCGGCCAGGACGTGCTCGGCTACACCGCGGGGAAGATGCGCCGCTACCGCATCAGGATCAACCCCGGCGACCGCGTGAAGGTCGAGGTCTCTCCGTACGACCTGTCGCGCGGCCGCATCGTCTACCGCTACCGCTAGCTCACGCCTGGTCGACGACCGAGCCGGACGTCAGATTGGCGATCGCACCTGTCATCGCCGCCGCGCGATCCGAGGCCACGAAGGCTGCGTAGTCGGCGATCTGGGCCAGGGTCGGGAAGCGCCCCAGTCGCGTGCCGGTGGACGCACGCTCGGCAATCATCGCGTCGACGGTCGTGCCCGCTCGCTCGGCGTACCCCATGAAGACGTCTCGGACGTGGGACGTCACCAGCGCCTCCGGGACCACATCGGGCCGAAGGCAGATGACGCGGACTCCTCCGCGGCCGAGCTCGCCCGCGAGAATGCGCGAGAACGCTTCGATGGCCGCGCAGGTCACGCCGTAGCCCAGGAATCCCGGGCCCGACAGTCGCGATCCCGGCGTCGAGATGGTGAGGATGACGCCGGAGCCGCGCTCCACCATGTGTGGTGCGACAGCCTGGGCGGTGAGGAAGTTCGTTCGCGTGTACGCGGCGATCGGGTGCGCATAGTCGTCGCTCGAGAGCTCCGCGAACGGCGTGCCCTGGACGTGGGGAATCCCGACCGCGTTGAGAGCGATGTCGATGCCGGCCGCAGCGGCCACCGCGTCGGCGTGCTTCTGGACTGCCTGCTCGTCGAGCGCATCGACCTCCGCCGTCTCCACCACCCCTCCGGCGGCGGAGATCTCCTCGGCGACGCGGTCGAGCCCGGCCAGGGTGCGTCCGGCCAGGAAGACCCTTGCCCCTTCCCGCGCGAAGGCACGGGCGACTGCACCGCCGATCGCACCCCCGCCTCCGTAGATGACGGCACACTTGTCCTGTAGCAGCATCTCAATCTCCTTTTCGTTCGGACTTTCTCGACCTCACGGCTCCTGGGACTCCGCGAGGCGCTTGATCGTGGCCAGCCGCGCGTCCCAGTCCGCCGCGACTCGCATCAGGCCGCGTGTGGCGGCGTCGAGCCGCTCGGGGCGAACCGCGTAGCGCACCTCGCGACCGCGACGCCGCCCCTCGACGAGCCCCGCGCGCTCGAGCACCGCGAGGTGCTTGGCCACCGCCTGGCGGGTGACCGGCAGCTCGGCGGCGAGCGTGGTCGCCGTGGCTTCCCCGAGCGCGAGGAGGACGTCGAGCACCTGTCGACGGGTGGGATCGGTCACCGCCGCCCAGAGCTCGTCGCCGCGATCGCGACGTGGGCTCATTGCCGGGCCGACGGGCGCATCTGCGTCGACGCGTACTCGCGGAGCTCGCCGAGTTCGTGCTCCCAGCCTCGCTCGTTCTCGCCAGCGTACTTCGCCTTCTCCTCCTCCGACCGCTCGAGCTCCCTGAACCCGCTCTCCACGACTCGGAGTCGCGTGCCTTCGCCTTCGGCGCTCAGGCTGAGCTCGACCAGCGTCGAGTTGCCCGCGCGAGGCTCGGCACCGACGGGGCGCGCCCACCGGAAGGAGAACGACGTCGGCGGCTCGACCTTCTCGACCCGCGCACGCACCGAGCCGTACTCCTCCCAGGTCAGCGTCGTATCGCCGCCGGGCCGCAGTTCGATCTCGGCCGAGTCGCTGAACCAGGCGCCAACATGCTCGGGCTCGGTCACGATTGCCCACACCGTCTCCAGCGGCGCGTCGATGAAGATCTCTCGTTCGATCCGATCCGGAACCATGCTCGTACCTCCTAGCCGATGTGCAACCATTAGTTGCTCATCGTAGCAGACGCGCAACCTAAGGTTGCGTGTTCAGACGAGAAGCTCGAGCCGCTCGAGGCCTGCGGTCAGGCGGTCGTCGGGCGTGGCCAGGGAGATGCGCGCCCACCCAGCGCCGCTCGGGCCGAAGCCCTCGCCCGGCGCGACCGCCACCCTGGTCTCCGTCAGGATCCGGTCGGGCGTCAGGCCCTCCGGCAGGCGCCACCAGACGTAGAAGGTCGAGTCCGCGCGCGTGCCCGGGATGGCGGCGACCACCTGGTCGCGGCGCCGCTCGTAGACCGCGCGCCGCTCCTCGACCGAGTCCTGCGGCCCCGTGAGCGCGGCGACCCCCGCCTCCTGCACGGGTCGGAAGACGCCGGCGCGCACGTGGTCCTGGAGGAGGTTCACGCGCTCGACGAGCTCGGCGTTTCCCACGACGAAGCCGAGGCGCCAGCCGGCCATCCCGTAGCTCTTCGACATGGAGAAGAGCTCGGCGCCGACCTCCCTCGCGCCCGGCTCGGCGAGGAAGCTCGCCGGGCGGAGGCCGTCGAAGACCAGATCGGCGTAGGCGAAGTCGTGCAGGACGGCTGCGCCGGTCTCCTCCGCCCAGCGCACGGCGGCCGCGAAGGCTCCGGGAGGCGCCGAGGCGGAGCACGGGTTCGAGGGGTAGTTGAGGTAGAGCGCGGCCACGCCCTCGCGCGGCGCGGCGCCGAGGTCCGGCGCGAACGCGGCGGAGGGGTCGAGCGGCACCCTCCCCTCGCGCGCGCCGGCGAGCGCGACGCCGGACGTGTAGTCCGGGTAGCCGGGGTCGGGAAGCAGGATCGTGTCGCCGCGCTCGGCGAGGCACATCGCCACCTCGACGATCGCCGTCTTCGTCCCCGGGACGACGGCCACCTCGCGCTCCGCGTCGAGCTCGACGCCGTAGACGTCGCGGTAGCGGGCAGCAACGGCCTCCTTCAGCACCGGAATGCCGCGAAAGGGCGGGTACCCGTGCGCCGAGCGGTCGTTCGCGGCGCGACTCAGTGCGTCGATCACGTGCTGCGGGGGCCCGATGTCGGGGTTGCCACGGCCCAGGTCGACGACCTCGTCTCCCTCCTCCGCGGCCGCCGCGGCCACACGCGCGAGCAGCCGCGCGAAGTACTGCTCGGGGAGACGCTCGACGCGGTCGGGCCTCGGGCGCACGGTGGGATGCTAGTCGCCGGGGGACTTCACTTTCTCGCCGCTCCTGCCGATGACGGCAGGGCCGACTGCGGCCGTGCCATGCCCGAGACCAGCGACAACCACAACCCGCCCGAGACGAGCGACGTCCTCCGCCGCGTGGCCGGGACGGTCGCCATGCACGTCTACGAGATGGAGATGCAGCCGGACGGAAGCTACGTGTGCACCACGTTCATCGGCGCCGGCCTCGAGAGCCTCCTGGGACCGCTACCCGAGGACCGGACGCCCGAGCAGGCCTGGGAGGACGCCGTGCACCCGCACGACCAAGCGGCCTACGGCACCGCGTACGACGCGATCGAGCGGGGCGAGCCGTACGAGGTCGAGTACCGCCTGGTCGCGTACGACGGCCGCACGCGCTGGGTCTGGGATCGCATGCACCCCAGGCGAGGCGAAGACGGCCGCATACGCGTCGACGGCGTCGTCGTCGACATCACGGACCGCAAGCAGGCGAGCGAAGCCCTGGCGGACGCCCAGCGCCAGCTGCGCCACATCGCCTACCACGATTCCCTGACCGAGCTCCCCAACAGGATCGCGTTCCACCAGCGCCTCGAGCAGGCCGTCGGCGGAGGCAAGTCGCGGGTTCAGGCGCTCGCCGTGCTCTTCGTCGACCTCGACGACTTCAAACTGATCAACGACAGCTTCGGACACCAGGCCGGGGACGAGCTCCTCGCGGCGGTCGCCGGGCGTCTGCGCAGCGCGACGCGCTCCGGCGAGATCGTGGCGCGCCACGGCGGCGACGAGTTCCTCCTTCTCATCACGGACGAAAGCAATGACGATCCCGAGCTCGTCGGTGTCCGCTACGCGGCAGAGGCCGTCGCCCGCAGGATTCGCCGGTCGCTCCGCGAGGCGTTCGTCGTCTCGGGCGTCGAGATCTTCGTGAGTGCGAGCATCGGGATCAGCCTCTTCCCGCTCGATGCACCCGACGCCGAGACGCTGCTCAAACACGCCGACGCGGCCATGTACAAGGCCAAGGACGAGGGCCGCGACCGCTACCAGGTCTACGCCGTCGACGGCGACGACCCGCTCGCCCAGATCTCGATGGCCGGCCGCCTCCGCGGGGTCCTCGAGCGCGAGGAGGGCCTCGTGCTCCACTACCAGCCGCTCGTTCGCCTCGAGTCCGCGGAGATCGTGGGCGTCGAGGCGCTCATCCGCTGGCAGGACGGCGACCGGCTCGTCCCGCCGGGCGAGTTCCTCCCGCTGGCCGAGCGCACGGGCCTCATGGGCGCGCTGAGCGAGTGGGTGCTCGGTGCAGCCTGCCGCCAGGCGAGGATGTGGCGCGACGCCGGCCTCGACCTCTACGTCTCCATCAACCTGCCGCCGTCGTTCTGGCAGCCGACCGCCATGCGCCACGTGCTCACGACGATCGACACCTTCGGGCTCAGCCCTAACCGCCTGATGATCGAGTTCACGGAGGCCGCCTTCGCCTTCGACGAACGGCGGAGCATGGAGTTCGTCCTCGACGAGCTGCACGACCGGGGCCTCCGGCTCGCCATCGACGACTTCGGCGCCGGGCACTCCTCGCTCAGCCGGCTCAACCAGATGAAGGTGAGCATGCTGAAGATCGACCGTTCGTTCGTGGGCGGGCTCGAGGACGACGCCGGCACCGCCGTGCTCACCTCGTCGATCGTCCAGCTGGCCCGCAACCTCGGGCTCGAGCCGCTCGCCGAGGGAATCGAGACCGAGGAGCAGCGCCGCTTCCTGCTCACGCACGGCTGCGAGCTCGGGCAGGGCTTCTACTTCAGCCGGCCGGTGCCGGCCGACGAGATCCCCGCGCTCTATCGAGCGAGCCGCTCCGACGGGCTCGCCGAGACGGCGGCTTAGCTCTCGAGGGCGGAGCGGGCGGCGTCGAGATCGTCGACGCCGCCGACGAGCCGCGTGGCCGTCGCCAGGTAGACGAGCTGGAGGTTGGCTCCTGCGTCGGCGATGCGGCGCAGCGCGGCGCCGGCGGAGCCGGGAACGTCCTCCAGCTCGTGGAGGACCACCTGCCGGTCCTGCACCACCTCGTAGCCGGCCGAGCCCAGCGCCTGCCGCGCGGCGGCGGCGTCCTCCACCAGCAGGTGCAGCTGTCCGGCGTCGCCGGCCGGGTAGGCGCAGCAGCCCTCGATGTTGATTCCCGCGGCGCCGAGCGCCTCGCACGCGCCGGCCATCGCGCCGGGCTCGTCGACGAGCCTCACGGTCAGATCGGTTGGCATGCCACTCTTTTCACGCTCTCGGCGTAGATGCCTTCCTGGACGGTCGCTACCCTCGGCCTCCGTGGCAGCCGACGTGTTCGAGGGGCTCAACGCCGAGCAGCGCCGCGCGGTCGAGGCCGTGCGCGGTCCCGTCTGCATCCTCGCAGGCGCCGGCTCGGGCAAGACGACGACGATCACGCGGCGCGTGGCGCACCAGGTCGCCTCGGGCGCGTTCGCGCCGGGCGAGATCCTTGCCGTCACCTTCACCGACAAGGCGGCGACGGAGATGCGGGAGCGGCTGGCGCGGCTGGGCGTCACGGGCGTTCCCGCGCGGACGTTCCATGCGGCCGCGCTCGCGCAGCTCCGCTACTTCCGCGGCGAGCAGCTGGGTGAGCTGCTCCCGTCGAAGGCGCCGGTCTTGCTACCGATCGCGAAGGCCCTGCCGGGTGCCTTCCGCTTCCGGCCGCTGGCCGACCTGGCGACGGAGATCGAGTGGGCGAAAAACCGGCGCCTGACCCCGGCGACCTACCGTCGGGAGCTCGGCGACCACGAGCCGCCGATTCCGCCCGACCTGATGGAGCGAGTGTTCCGCACGTACGAGGCGAGGAAGGCCAAGCGCAGCCTCGTGGACTTCGAGGACCTGCTCGAGCACGCGATCCGCCTCTACGACGAGGATGCCGCCGCGTGCGCCGCGTTCCGGGAGCGCTACCGGGCGTTCACGGTCGACGAGTATCAGGACGTCAACCTCCTGCAGCAGTCGCTGCTCGAGCGCTGGCTCGGCGGCCGGGACGAGCTCTGCGTCGTCGGCGACGACTACCAGTCGATCTACTCCTTCACGGGCGCGACGCCGGAGTACCTGCTGGCGATGCCGCGGCGCTTCCCCGCGGCGCTCGTCGTGCGGCTGGAGGAGAACTACCGCTCGACGCCGGAGATCCTCTCGGTCGCGAACCGCCTCGTGCCGGAGCTCGGCGGCTCGGAGAAGGTGCTGCGCCCGGTGCTGCCCGGCGGGCCGGAGCCGCTGGCTCTGGTGCAGCCCGACCGCCTGACCGAGGCCGAGCTCGTCGTCGGCCAGGTGCGGCGGCTCGCCGCGGAGGGCGTCCCGTACGAGGAGATGGCGGTGCTCTACCGCCTGAACGCCCGCTCGGAGGACTACGAGGAGGCCTTCGCGCTTGCGGGGATCCCGTTCCAGGTGCGGGGCGCGGCGTTCATCCACCGGCCGGCGGCGCAGCGGAGCCTGCGCCTGCTCAGAGGGCGCCAGGACGCGTCGGCGGTCGGCGCGGTCACGGAGGTCGTGCGCCGTCAGGGCTGGGTCGCGAACCCACCCGCGGGCCTCGGCGACGAGGAGCTGACGCGGCAGGCCGATCTCGGGCGGCTCCTTGCGCTGGCCGAGCAGCTCCCCGCGGGCGCGTCGGTCGGCGACTTCCTCCGCGACCTGGAAGCACGCTTCGGCGCGGAGTCTCAGGGGCGCGGCGTCCACCTGCTCACGTACCACCGTGCGAAGGGTCTCGAGTGGGCGGCCGTCTTCCTCCCACGCCTGGAGGAGAAGGAGCTCCCGTACGGCAAGGCCCGGAGCCCGGAGCGCCTGGCCGAGGAGCGCCGCCTCTTCTACGTCGGCATCACGCGCGCGAAGCGGTGGCTGACGCTCACCTGGACGGCGGGCGCGAAGCCGAGCCGCTTCCTGCGGGAGCTCGGCGTCGTGGGCGCAGCGCGACCGCGCGGTGAGAAGCCGGCGCCGACCCCGGAGTTCGAGGCGCTGCGCCGCTGGCGAGCCGAGCGCGCGAAGACCGACGAAGTGCCGCCGTACGTCGTCTTCCACGACTCCACCCTCCACGAGATCGCCGCGGTGCGCCCGCAAACGCGGGAGGAGCTGAGCGCGATCTCGGGCGTCGGCCCGGCGAAGCTCGAGCGCTACGCGGAGGGAGTGCTTGCCTCTCTCGCCGTCTTTGACGAATCCGTTTCGCTCGATCGGGGCTAGTAGCGAGCGTGCAGGCCAAGATCAAGGAGAAGCGCGAGGTTGCGAAGGGGACGCTCATGGTCGTGTTCGACCTGCTCGGCGAAGAGGTCGAGTTCGCGGCCGGCCAGTACTTCTGGGTGACTCTCCTCGATCCACCCTACGACGACGACAAGGGGCGGCGCCGTCACATCACCGTGGTCACGTCGCCGAACGACCGGGGCGTGCTCGGCCTCGCCACGCGCGTGCGCGACTCCGCCTTCAAGCGTTCGCTCGCCGAACTTCCCGTCGGCGCACAGGTGGACGTCGAGCAGCCGAAGGGTGACTTCCTCCTCCCCGACGACACGGAGCAGGCGTACGCCTTCATTGCCGGCGGAATCGGCATCACCGTCTTTCGCTGCATGCTCCGCTACATCGCCGAAGAGAAGCTGCCGTACCGCGTGACGTTGATCTACTCGAACCGGGATCGGGAATCCACCGCGTTCCTCGACGAGCTCCAGGAGCTCGAGCGCGGGCTCCCGAACCTCCACGTCGTCTTCACGATGACGGATGACCCCGGCTGGGACGGCGAGACGCGACGGATCGACGCGGCCATGCTTCGCGACCATCTCGGCCCAGACCTCGGCGCCTTCACGTACCTCATCGCCGGACCGCCGAAGATGGTGGAGGCCGTGGAGGAGATCATGAGCGGCGAGGGCGTTCCGGAGAGCCAGATCCGCCCCGAGCGCTTCAGCGGCTACTGAGCTTCAGAGCGGGCCTTCCATCGGATAGCGGTCGCGAATCCGGTCGTTGAAGAACGCCCCCTTGGACTCGGCCTGCATGAACTCGAGGAAGACGTGCCGTGGCACGAGGAAGTACCGGTAAACGTCGCCGTCGACGAATTCGATCTCAAGCGTGCCGGCCTGGTAGCCGACGCTCCGCATCGCGCGCGAGGTGACCTCGAGCCGCTTCACGGCGGCCGAAACGAATACTCGCGACGGCGGGCGAGCATGGCCGAGGCCACGCCGAAAGCTTACGGCAGCCCGAAAGCCCTCCGCGGACGGCTTCGACAGAGCGACGACCGGTCCTAGCTCCGGACGAGCTGCTGGACGCGCTGGTGTGAGAGACCGAGGAGCTCCCCGGCGTCACGGACGCTCAGCCTGAGGTCTTCGACCAGGGCCTGAGCTGCCGCTGCAGTTGCCGCCTGCGCGTCGGCCCGTTTCTCTTCGGCCGCCCTGCGAGCTCGGCGGCTTCGTCGGATCGCATCGCGTGCGGCCGTAGGCAGACGGACGTCCTCCACGAGCTCAGCCAGATCAGCGCCTTCGGCCCAGAGTCCCAGCGCCTCACGGATCCGCTGCCGTGCCTGCTCCAGCGTGCGACCATACGCGTGGCAGCCCTTGATGCGAGGCACCTGGGCGATCCACGCGCCGCTCTCGTCGCGCTCGAGCACGACCCGATAGGACACGGGCGTCACCCCAGCCACTTCCTTCCTAGGCATGGCTCGAAGTCCCGTTCGATCGCGCGCAAGGTTCCCCGCGGCAAGTCCTCGCCCGCGTGTGACTCCAGGCCCTCATGTCTGTCTAGTTCACTAGACACTTAGGCCGGAATCAGAGCACCGCTCGACTCCGTCTTGGTGAGCGACTTCGAAACAAGTGTGCGCCGCTGCGCCCGTGATCCATGTGATCTGATGGAGCCCGATGCACCTGCTCTTCCTGGACGAGAGCGGGCGGCTCGACCAGGGCGGGCTCTTCGCGCTCGGCGGCATCGCCGTCCGCGAGCGCGAGTGGCCCGAGCTGAGGGAGCGCTGGCAGCAGACGCTTCGCGCCCACGGTTGGCCGCTCGACCGCGAGGTCAAGTGGCACGGGATCCGCACGGGCGAGGTCCCCGACGCGCTCGCAGACGCCGTCTTCGACTCGCTCGCGCGGGCGCCGTTCACCGCCTACGTCGTCGTCATGGATCTCGACTACGGGCCGGAGGTCTTCCCTCCGCACGAGCATTCCTACTTCCGCTCGCCCGAGGACGTGTACGCCACCGCCCTCATGTTCCTCGCCGAGCGCTTCCACCACCTGCTCGTCGACGAGGACGACCACGGGATCATCGTGATCGACAGTCGCTTCAAGGAGAAGGACGCACGGCTGCGCCGCTTCTTCGGCGACCTGACGGAGGAGGGCACGCCCTACGTGAAGCTCGAGCGGATCGTCGAAGGCCTCTTCCTCGGCCCGAGCCAGTACTCGATCGGGCTCCAGTGCGCCGACCTCGTGGTGGCGACGACGGTCGCCGGGCAGCGAGGAATCGGCCAGGGAAGCGGCTACATGAAGAAGCTCTCACCCCGCTTCGCGCGGCATCCGGCAACCGGCGAGCTCGCCGGCGTCGGGCTCAAGCGGTTCCCAGAGGAGGAGCCGCGAGCCCGCGAGCAGCATCACCTGTTTTGAGCGTCGCCGCGGCGGACTACTTGAGCGGGTTCGTTCCGGCCATCCAGATGATGACCCGCGAGAACTTGCCCTCCGCGTCGACGTCGAAGAAGTTGCAGTTGTGCATGTCGTTCTTGGTGCCGTCCACGAGCTCGCCGATGTAGCTCTGCTCGGTGGCGACCTTGCCGGCCGCGGGCTCGACGACGATGTTCTTGATCTCGTGGAAGATCGACTTCGAGCTCCCGCAGAAATCGGTGAACATCCGGCGAATCTCCTCGGCTCCCGCGAAGACGGCGTGATCGGTCTGCACCGTCAGCGTCGCGTCGTCGGCGAAGTGCGCGAGGATCGCATCGATGTCCTTCGCGTCGACGGCCTTGAAGTAGCTGTCCGGCAGCGCAGCAAGCTGCTCCCTGGTCAGCGGCGTCGTCTGGGTCGCCACAGTGCCTCCTTCGGTGGTCGGTAGGGCCCTGCGATCCTAACGCCCTTCGCGCGGGCCGCGGGATCCTCGGCGGCGTCCGGCTGCCGCGAACACGCTCGAGATCCTGCGTATCCTGCGGGAGAGGACGATGAAGAAGAGGACGCCTGAGGACCTCGCGCGCAGCGAGGAGATCGGACGCCGGCTCAGAGAGCGTGTCGCGCGCATCGAGGCCGAGCTTGCGGAGAAGGCGAAGGAGCCCGGCCGCCGCCGGCGCCGTCGGCTCTTCGGGCTGCTAGTGCTCTAATCCGTCGGCTCCGCGACCTCGACGAAGCGGCAGAGCGCGTTCAGCAACCGCATCTGGTCCACGGTCTTGCAGCTCGTCTCCAGGAGCCTCGGGCTCGCCACGACGTACGCCAGGCACCGCGCCCGCGACACCGCTACGTTCAGGCGGTTCCGGGAGAAGAGGAAGTCCAGGCCGCGTGGGACGTCCTCGCCCGACGAGCTCGCCATGGCGAAGAAGACGACCGTCGCCTCCTGCCCCTGGAACTTGTCCACCGTGCCGACGCGGACGGTCTCCGGCAGGGCCTCGCGCAGGCAGCGCACCTGGGCGTTGTAGGGCGCAACGACGATGAAGTCCTCGTAGCGGAGCGGCCGCTCGCTCTCCTCGTCGGCGTACGGGGTCCCCAGCAGCCGCTCGATCTCCGCCCGCACAGCCGCCGCCTCTTCCGGCGCGGCCGTTCGGTGGCCGATGTGTCCGACCGGGAGGAAGCGAACGCCGTTCCCGTCCCCCACCGACCGCGTCAACGCCTTCGCCGCGGGCTCGAGCCGGCCTTCGTAGAACGTCTCCGAGACGTAGGCGTTCACCTCCGGCCGCAGCCGCCAGGTGTGCTCGAGGAAGAGCCCCATCCCGGGCTGCACGGTCTCGTCCGAGCCGAGCAGGTGCCCGAGCACGGAGGCGTTCGCGCCGGGTGGGTGGGCCCCCTGCGACACCTGCGGGAGCTGATTCGGGTCGCCGAGGAGGACGAGGTTCCGCGCCGAGCCCCCGACTGCGAGCGCGTCCGCGAGCGCGAACTGCCCGCCCTCGTCGATGAAGAGCGTGTCGACGGCGCCCTCCATCTCCACGCGCGCGAACAGGAACGACGTCCCCGCGAGGAGCTGGAGCTCCGGGTCGAGCATGGCGTCGTTCGACTCGGTGCTTTCGACGAGCTCCCCCTCGAAGCGCGACCCCTCTCCGCTCGCCTTCTTCAGCCCCCGGAACGTGAAGCCGGCCTCGCGAGCCGCATCCTCGACCTCCTCGAGAAAGCGGTGAATGGCCTTGTGGCTGAGCGCCGTCACGCCGACGCGGCGGCCTTCGCGCATGAGCGCCACGGCCATCCGCGCGCCGGTGTACGTCTTCCCCGAGCCGGGCGGCCCCTGCACGAACAGGTAGCTGCCGGCGAGGCCGAGCGCCGCCTCGACGGGCGAGCCGTCGAGCCGGGCCCGCGGCGGGCGGCGCTCCAGGATCTCGACGAGCGCCGGAAACTCGGCTCGCCGCTGCGCGAAGCGGAGGACGGCGTCTCGTTGCGTCCAGGTCGGCAGCGGCCGAGGCGGGATCAACGCGCGCGGCAGCGGCTGGTCGGCAAGGGCAAGCCCGCGGCGCAGGGTGACGGTGCCGTGCTCATCGTCCACGCGCACCTGGTAGCCGCGCTCCGTGGCCGGGTCGATCGCCTCGCTCCCGATCTTGTGCTCCTGCGCCTCGAACGTGAACGTGTACTCGAGCGAGCGCGCCACCGGGACCGGCTCGCCGGCGAGCTCGAGCCCGCCGATCGTGTCGCCGTCGTCGAGCAGCTCCTCCTCGTCGAGCCTCAGGTGGTGGAAGTACTCCCACCACTGCGGCTTCTCCTCGCGCCGGTGGTACTCGAGCAGGTGCGCGAGGAGCCAGCGCGGCTCGCCCTCCTCCGCGCCGGCGAGCAGCTCGTCGCGGACGCGCTCGCGCTCGGTCAGGCGCTCCAGCGTCTCCTCGCTCTGCTCCCGCTCCTCCGGCGGCAGCCGCCACGGGATGTGCTCGGGACGCCGTGCGAGCAGCCAGCGGTGCAGCTCGTTGAGGGAGAGGCAGTCCTCCTCGTTGTAGTCGCGGATCCCGTCGAGGAGCGCGTCGTCGCCCGTCTCGAGCCACGTCTCGAAGTCGTTCACCGACTCGCTCCCGCCCCCGACGTCGGCCGTCCGCTCGAACCCGTAGAGCTTCTCGACCTCCTTGATCGAGTAGCTCGGCACCGACGCGCGCAACGCCTGCTTCGTCACGCGGAAGAGGTCGACGAGCACCTCGCCGCGGAGGAGGTCGTCGATCTCCTCCTCGCGCGTGCCGTGCTCGCCCATGAGCCGCGAGAGCGCGGTGCGCTCATACGGCGCGTAGTGGTAGACGTGCATGCCCGGGAAGCGGCGGCGGCGCTCGACGAGGTGGTCGACAAGCCGCTCGAAACCTTCTCGCTCGGCGTCGCGGTCGTGCGCCCAGACGTGCTCGTAGCGCGGCGCGCCGTCCTCGCCGAGCTCGATCCAGCCGAAGAGGTACTCGAGCCCGCGCGCCGGCTCGAACCACGGGTCGCCTTCGAGGTCGAGCCAGATATCGCCCGGGCTCGGCTCCGGCAGAAGCGCGAAGCCGCGGTCGGGATCCTCAGGGAGGTGCTCGATGACGTGCTCTCCTGTGCGCCGGTGGTGGAGCTGGAGCCGGGCCTGGAGGTTGAGCCCCTCGAAGGTGGCCGCGCGCATGCTCTTGACCTTGGTCGTGGGGTCGGCCTCGGCAAGTGCTTCGAGGGTCGTGATGCCGGCGGCTTGGAGCCGCTCGACCTGAATCCGCGACATGCCTGCAACGAGCGTGAGGTGATCGTCGTCCGCCCACCGTTCCTTGCAGAGCGAGAGAAAGTCGCAGAGCCCGCAGAAGTCGACCGGGTACGGGTAGGTGGGCCGGCGGCGCTCGACGGCGTCGAGAAACCGCTGCCGGAGCCGGCGGTAGTAGGCCATGAAGTCGTCGGGCCGGAAGGACTCGCGCTCGCCGATGCCGGTGACGACGTGCATCTCCTTGGGCCAGGCGCCCCGGATCCGCGCGAGCTGCTCGGTGTAGAAGCAGAGCTGAAGCACGTGCTGCGGCCGGGCCAGGCGGGCAAGCTTGGTGTCGACGACTTCGTATCCGTCCCCGTCATCGCGGCGCTCGATGAAGTCCGCGAACCCGCGCCAGGTGCCGTCGGTGAGGACGGCCTGGTAGAGGACGTCGGCGCCTTCGCGGATGGCCTGCTCGGTGTCGGCGGCGGCGCGCGCCCAGTCGCGATCCTCGAAGGAGATCTCGGAGATGCGGCGCCCGTCGGCGCGGAGCCGAGCCAGGTAGTCGGCCTCGTGCTCCTCCCCCTTCCGCTGGATGAGGTCGGCGTGCAGGTTCGGAAGGAAGGGCTTCTTCAGCTCACCGCGCGCGACGGCGAGCTGAAGCGTTGTCAAGTGCTCGCACGACAGGAAGCCGTTGAGGTCGGTGGGGGAGAAGCGAAGGCCGGTGTCGGTGATTTGCATCTTCCTCAGTATCGCGCCGCTCTGGGTTCCGGCTTACAGACGTCTTCCTCCCTGCACGCACTCGTGAAGAACTCGCCAGTTCGTAAGACCATGTCGGCGCCCGGGCGACTCCCGGACATGCCCACTCAGACGCTTATCCAGCTCGGCGAGCCCGTGGAGCACCGCGGGATCGTCCTCGCACCGCTCTTCCCGCGGGCTCGGCCCCGCGCGCAGTACGTCACCCTCGACGAGGCGCTCGGGCTCGGCTTCCAGGTGACGGAGGTGGGCGCCGGCGGCTCTGTGCCGGAGGTGCTGGTCGCGAACCCGACCGATGCCGACGTGATCGTCTGCGACGGCGAGGAGCTCGTCGGCGCGAAGCAGAACCGCATCCTCAACGTCACCGTGCTCGTGCCGGCGAAGGGCGTCGTGCGGATCCCGGTCTCCTGCGTCGAGCAGGGACGCTGGAGTCGGCGCTCCGGCAAGTTCTCGTCGGCAGGACACACTGCCTACCCGGAGCTGCGGCGGCGAAAGGCCGAGCGGCTCGCGACGGCGCCCCTTCGGCTCGGGGCGGCGCAGGACGAGGTCTGGAGCGCCGTCGCCGAGAAGTCGATCCGGTTCGGCGCCTACTCGCCGACCGGGGCGCAGGCGCACATCTTCGCCTCGCGCGGGCGCGAGCTCGCCGACCTGCGCGGCGCGTTTCCGCTCGAGCCGGGGCAGGTGGGCGCGCTCCTCGCCCTCGGCCCGGACCTCCTCTGCCTCGACTACATCTCGCGGCCGGAGGCCTTTGCACGGCTCTACCCGAAGCTTCTCGACGGCTACCTGCTCGACGCGCTGGAGCGGCTGGACGGCGAGCTGACACCGACAGAGCGGCTGGAGGCGGTCGTCGAGGCCGTGCTTGCGGCGCCGCGGCGCCGGGAGCCGTCGGTCGGGCTCGGCGAGGACGTCAGGGTGTCGGCGAAGGGCCTCGTCGGCTGCGGGCTCGAGCTCGACGAGGAGCTGCTGCAGGTCTCGGCGTACTCAACGGCCTAGGCCTCGCGGGCCATCTTGCGGCCTTGTCGCAAGCCCGCGACGATCTCAGGGTGTTCTGGCGGAGACCGGAGCCGGCTCCTGAGCCACCGCTCGACCGAGAAGGTGTGAACGACCTCTTTCTGGCGCTTGCGGACATCAAGAAGAACACGCTGGACATCCTCGCTATTCTCGAAGATGAGGACGAAGACGATGAGTCATAAGCGCCGCAAGCCCTCCTGGATGACGCAGGAGGAGTGGGACGAATGGATGGCAGGCGACGACGAGAGGAGTCGCCGTCTGTACGAACGGGCGAAGCGCGGAGAGGAGGAGCGAAAGGCGCGCGAGCTAGCCGAAGCCGAGGCTGCCTCTCGCCCGAAGCGTCGCCGGCTCTTCGGCCTGCTACCCCTCTGAGCGGCGCCCGCGCGGCGGCGTGCGGCCCCTGAGCCAGTCCGCCAGGTACTCGACGCCCATGATCCACACGCCGTCTCGCCGGTGCGGACGGTCGTCTCGCTGCACCAGGCACAAGACCGGCGTCACCCAGCCGCCGACCTCGCCGTGGAGCCACGCTGCGTGGTGGCGCGCTCGGCCCAGGTGCTCCACGCGGTAGGCGCGGTTCCGACTCTCCACCAGGTACGAGCCCGACGGGCCGTGGACGACGGTGCCGATGCGGCGGCCGTGGGCGCTCAGGAAGTCGTGCTCCACCGTCCAGCCCTCCTCGACGGCGAGACCGTCCAGCACACGACGCACCGGCTCGTCGTCGACCGTGAGGCCGAGCTTCTCGTTCCCGGTAGCGATCGCGTCCATGACGTCGTCGCGGTAGAGGAGGAGGACGACCGCGGCCAGGGCGAGGATCGTGACGATGCCCTGCGTCGGCTCGACGAGGTCGGAGAGGACGGCGGTGATGATGAGCGCGTCTACCGCGAGGAAGGCGAGGGCGAGGGCGATCGCGTCCCAGGTCGCACGTCGAGCGGAGGCCCCGGAGGACGGCATGCTCCCTCTATCGGCCGGGCGGGGGGCGCCGTTTAGAGCGAGTTAGAGCCCCTAGCAGATGAGGAACCCTGCCGTCTGGCCGCACTGGGCGGCCCGATGCGGCGTCCTCAGTCGCGCCCATACCGCTGTGGGTATGAGCGCTCCCTGCGTCCTTGCCTCGAACCACCTAGCGCACCCCAGTCGGCGGGCCATCACCCTGCCAGAGGCTCAGCGGCGAGCGGAACGAGCTCGAAGCGGTCGACGTCGACGAGGCCGCGGTCGGTGAGCTTCAGGGCCGGGATCACCGACAGGGCGAGGAACGCCATCGTCTGGAACGGCGACGGATAGGTGCAGCCGAGCGCGCGCGCCGCCTCGACGCAGGCCTCGCTCGCCTCCACCACCTCGGCCAGCGGCTTGTCCGAGAGGAGCCCCGCCACCGGAAGGGGCAGCTCCGCCTGCACGCCGCGGCTCTCGATGACGACGATGCCCCCGCCGAGCTCGGCGATCCTCTGGACGGCGCGCGCCATGTCCCCGTCGTCGGCGCCCACGACGACGATGTTGTGCGCGTCGTGGGCGATCGTCGAGGCGATCGCGCCCTTCTGGAGGCCGAAGCCGCGGACGAAGCCGAGGCCGATGCGGCCCGTGGAGAGGTGGCGCTCCACGACGGCGATCTTGAGGAGGTCGCGCGTGGGATCTGGAACGGCGAAC
>DATIBF010000060.1:0-53137 GCA_035457655.1 Gaiellaceae bacterium | reverse complement strand
AGCGCAGGAGCTCGAGCACCGCCCGCTCGATCCTCTCCTGGCGCTCGGGCTCGGGCAATTCCAGGGGCAGCCGCTCCAGGACGGGGAGGATCGTCTGGCCGGCGTTGAAGCGGTCGACGACGCGCGGGTCGACGTAGGACGGGTCACACCGTGGTCGTCACGCAACGCAACGTGCGAACGCAGCATCGTCGCGAGGCCGAAGGTGCCGTTGTCCTCGGCGTAGGCCTCGCTCCCGATCCTGAAGAAGCCGAGATCGAGAAGGCGGACCGCGCAGGAGAGCACGCGCTCGCGTCCGAGGCCGTCGGCGGCGAGCCAGCGGCTCGTCTGCGCCCGCAACGGCCTGAGGGCGGCGGCGAAGTCGAGCATGCGCTCGAACTTCTCGCGGTCGCGCCGCTTGCGCCAGGCGTCGTGGTACAGGTACTGCCGCCGTCCGGCCGAGTCCACTCCGGTGGCCTGGAGATGGCCGAGCGGATCGGCACAGATCCACACGTCCGTCCACGCGGGCGGAACCGCCAGGGAGCGGATCCGCTCGAGCTCACGCCGGTCGCGAATCAGCCGGCCGTCGTCCCGGCGGTACTCGAAACCGCGGCCCCGCCGCCGCCGTGAGATCCCCGGCCTCGAGCAGTCGCTACGGCGCAGGCGCGGCACGAAAGCGCGAGCCCTGTTTGAGAACCGGGGAGCCGTGGGTAGGAAGGGCGGTGAGCCAGAAAGGAGACGCTATGTATATCGGCGCTGGTCTACTGACCGTCATTCTCATCATCGTCCTGCTCATCATCCTGCTCTAAGGAGCCCGAGCTACGCCCCTCAGAGGAGCCGTGCGGCGACCTCGAGGTCGGCGACCAGGTCCGCGTATGCCCGGCGGCGCGCGTCGGCGTCGGGCATACGCAGGACCGAGGACGGGTGCACCGTCGCAAGGACCGTCGGAGCGAGGTCCGACTCGACCGGCCGGCCGCGCTCCCGCGTAAGCCTGAACCGAGTGCCCAGAAGGGCCTGCGCGGCCGTTGCGCCCAGGGCCATGAGCACCTTCGGCCGGACGGCGGCGGGCTCCGCGTCGAGCCAGGGTCGGCAGGCCCTGATCTCCACGGCGTTCGGCTTCTGGTGGATTCGACGCTTGCCCTTGCCGGTCCACTTGAAGTGCTTGACGACGTTCGTCACGTAGGCGCGGCCGCGTTCGATCCCCGCCTCCTCGAGCGCCCGGTCGAGGAGCCGTCCCGCGGGCCCGACAAAGGGCTTTCCCGCCAGGTCCTCCTTGTCTCCGGGCTGCTCCCCCACCAGGACGATCTCGGCGTTCCGCGTGCCCTCGCCGAAGACCGTCTGCGTGCCGCGCTTCCAGAGCTCGCAGGCCTTGCAGTCGGCTGCTGCCACGCGGAGGGCGGGCAGGCCGGGCCGCGCCGCGGACTCACCCTTCGCCGTCACGCCGCTCGACGAGGTTCTTCGAGCGCGCGCCAGACCATGGCAGCACCAGCCCTGCGGTCACCGGCACGCTTCCAATGAGCTCTAGTGTGAGCGCCTCCATCCGCCTGACCCCTACCCCGCACGAGCAGGCCGCAATCAGGCGAACGTTTCGAGGCGCCGGCGAGCGGCAAGAAAGTGGTCATGGCACGGGCGATCTGGTCAGGAGCGATCGCGTTCGGGCTCGTCAGCGTGCCGATCCGCATGGAGGCCGCGATCGAGGAGCACACGCTGCACTTCAGCTACGTCCACGAGCCCGACGGCGGGCGGATCGGTTACCAGAAGGTCTGCAAGGCGGAGGACCGCCCGGTCCCGGACGACGAGGTCGTGAAGGCGTTCGAGGTCGAGAAGGGCCGCTGGGTCTACCTGAGCGACGAGGACTTTGAGGCGGCCGAGCAAGAGCAGGGATCGAAGACGATCGACATCCACGCGTTCGTCGCGCAGGAGGAGATCGACCCGATCTACTTCGAGCGCGCCTACTACCTGACCGCTCAGGAAGGCGGCGAGAAGGTGTACGCGTTGCTGGCGCGGGCGATGGAAGAGTCGGGGCTCGTCGCCGTGGCGACCTTCGTCATGCGCGAGCGGGAGCACCTCGCCTGCCTACGCGTCAGGAACCGGGTGGTCACGCTCGAGCGGATGTACTTCGCCGACGAGATCCGGCCGGCGAAGGGCCTGGCGCCCAAGGGCGTGCGCCTCGCCAAGGAGGAGCTGGCGATGGCCGCGCGCCTGGTCGAGCAGTACACGGGCTCATTTCGTCCTGAGAGCTTCAAGGACACCTACCGCGACGCCCTGCTCAGGATCATCCGCGCGAACGAGCGAGGAGAGACGGTCTCGGTCGCCGAGCCCGAAGAGCCCGAAGGGCAGCCGATCGACCTCCTGGCGGCGCTGCGCGAGAGCGTCGATTCCGCGAAGCGCCGTCGGGGGCGAAAGGCCAAGCGCCCGAAACGCCGCGCGGCCTAGCCCGGAAGCGCGCGCCGAGGTTTGCGAAGCGCTGACAGTGGGATCACGGTGTGTACCCATGAACGGAGGTAACACATGTCGCTGCTCCTGATCCTTCTTCTCGTCGTCCTGGTCGCCGTTGCGATCGGGGGAGGCGTGCTCGTCAGCAAGCTGCTCTGGCTCCTGCTGGTCGTAGCGCTGGCGGTTCTGCTGGTCGGGCTCCTGAGCGGGCGGACCGCCTAGGTGAGACGAGCGCCGGATGCCGCAACGCTCTCCGCCTCGGTCACCGGATCGGCGCCGAGGTGCAACGCGCCGACCGACTCGGCGAACGCGCGCTTCGCGCCGGCGCCGGCGAGCGCCAGCGGGGCGACCTGGGCGAGCTCGCGCAGCTCCTCCTTTACGCGAGAGAAGCGCTGCGGCGTGGCCGCGCTGACCACGACGAGCTGCGGGCCGAGGGTGTGGGTCGTCTCCAGGAGCGTGCCCAAGGGCGTGTCGGGCCCCAGGTAGGCGATGCGCCAGCCGCGGGCACGGAGCGCGAGTCCGAACGAGATGAGGGCGAGGTCGTGCAGCTCTCCGGGGGCACAGGCGAGGACGGTGAGCGGCCCTGCGCCCTGCCCCCAGCCGCGCGCGAGACCCATCAGGCGGCCGCGGAGGAAGTTGCTGGCGAAGTGCTCCTCCGCGACGGTCGCGCTTCCGGCTTCCCAGCGGTCCCCGAGCTCTTCGAGATACGGGATCACGAAGTCTCGCAGGAGCGCATCGAGGCTCACCGACCCGAGCGCGCGGTCGAAGGCCTCCTGGGCTCCCGGCTCGTCGAACCGCTCGAGAGCGTGGGCGAGGTCGCCGCGATCCGGTGCAGCAGAATGCCCCGCGGCGGCATCGTCGGTGGTGTCCTCTGCCGCCAAGCGGGCGGCCTCCGCCGCCGAGAGGCCCTGGCTCTGGAAGGCGCGCATGCGCAGCACCCGAGCCTCGTCGGCCGCCGAGTAAAGGCGGAACCCTCCCGGCGACCGCGTCGGGCGAAGAAGGCCGTAGCGGAGCTCCCAGGCGCGGAGCAGCTCCGGGCTGACGCCCACGCGGCGACTCAGCTCGCCGATGCGGAGACGGCCGGGACCGTACACGCTGCTCACCCTACAACTGTTCGACGACTATTGCACATACCCTCTACGTCTTTCCTCCTGGGCTTATCAGACAGACTCTTGACAGACTATCTACATACCTGGTACAACTCCTTCCGACAACGACACTCCTCAGAAGGAGGACAACGATGAAGGGCAAGTCACCGCTTCGGCTCCTGCTCCCGGTTCTCGCGCTCGTGCTGGCCGTCACGGCGGTACCCGCGGGAGCCGCCTCGGCGGAGGCCTCGTCGGTAAGGCTCGTCGGCGACAAGACGAAGCTCGTCACGGATCCGGCGACGACGGAAGTGCTTCTCGACAACGGCATCGTGCCGCAGCCCGTCGGCCCCACCCGCTCCGAGGTGCTCAAGCGGGATCGGGGAGTCTCCGTCCGCTACGCATTTCCGATCACCGGCGGGAGCGTCGACCTCTCGGCACTGACAGGCTCCATCGACCACTCCGGCGGCCTCAACTTCGTCAACAGGAACAACGGCCAGTCGCTGCTCCTGACGAACTTCCGAATCGAGCTGGGCAGCGCCGCCCTCACCGCCGAGGTGAACGGGGACCCGGCCGTCCGCGTCGCGATCCTCGACCTCGACCTCTCGAAGGCCAAGATCATCGGCCAGGGCCGCGTCGTGCGCGTCAAGAACGTCGGCGCGTCGCTGACGGAGACCGCCGCCGCCGCGCTGAACGCGAGCCTCGGCGTCGGCTTCTTCAGCGCCGGCATCGACCTCGGCACCGCCCAGGTCTTCGCCCGGGTGGCCGCCTAGCCATTCGGGCTTCGGTTCGCGGCCCCGCGAACCGCCCGGCGACCACGGAACGAATCGTCCCCATGCTCCAGGAAGCTGACCCCACATCGACCCCGCGTGGAGCCCGAATCGGAGCTGCCGTGCTCGGAGGGGGCACGCTCGCATTCGGCGTGCTCGGGCTCGTGGCGCCCGCCCGCCTCGCTCGGATGCTCGACTCCGACGCGGAGACGGCCCGCGCGATCGGCCTCCGGGACGTCGGCAACGCCCTCGCCTTCGTCCTCGCGCCTACGAGCGCCGCGGCGGCGCAACGGATGCTCTACGACCTCGGCGACGCCCTCGCGTTCGGACCGCGTAAGCCGTCCGTTGCGGCCGGCGCGCTCTCGTTCGCGGTTCTCGCTGCCTGGACGGCGTGGCGGTCACGATGATTCGCCTCTCGACGGGCGCTGAGATGCGCCTGATGGGCCCGACCGACAGGGCCGCCGTCGTCTGCATGAACGGCGGCCAGGCGTCTCCGGCCGAAGGGACCTGGAGCGCCTCGCTCGAGTGGCTCGTGAGCCGGCTGGCGCCGCGTTTCTCGACCCTGGCCTTCTCCGAGGTTCGCTACCGGATCAAGTCCTGGCGGCGCCTCGACTGGTGCGAGGAGGACGTGCGTGCCGCCATCGCCGAGATGGGCGCGCCGCGGGCTCTCCTCCTCGGCTTCTCGATGGGCGGTGCGGTCGCGGCCCGCAGCGCCGACGCTCCCGGCGTCGAGGGCGTCCTCGGCCTCGCGCCCTGGCTGCCCGACGCGACGCCGCTCGGCCGGCTGCAGGGCAAACGCCTGGACGTCCTCCACGGGTCACTCGATCGCCCGCTCCCGGGCCTGCCCGGCGTCAGCCCGTCGAGCTCGCGGCGCGGCTTCGAGCGGGCGCGCACGCTCGGAGTCGAGGGCAGCTACCGCCTGATCTCGGGAGCCGTCCACGGCATTGCGCTCCATACGCCGTTCGGGCTCGTCCCTCTGCCTCGCGCAAGCCGCTGGGCCGATCTCGCGGCGGAGCGGATCGAGAGGTGGGCGGCATGACCGTCGCCCACGTCGGCACCGTCCGGCCGGGCACGAGCCGCGGCAGCCAGGTTGCCACGGTGATCGCGGTCGTCGTCCCGCCCCTCGGGATCGCCTCCGCCGCCGGGCTGCTCTGGGGGGTGGCGTTCCACTGGGTCGACGTCGCGCTCCTCGTCGGGTTCTACGTCGTCTGCGCCTTCGGGACGACCATCGGCTTCCACCGCTACTTCACCCACAAGGGCTTCGAGACGCGGACGCCCGTGAAGGCACTGCTGGCGATCCTCGGCTGCATGACGATGCAGGGGCCGCTGATCCAGTGGGTCACGGACCACCGCAAGCACCACGCTCTCTCCGATCTCCCGGGCGACCCGCACTCGCCGCACGTCGGGCACGGCGAGGGAGCCTGGGGCGCGGTCAAGGGCTTCGTGCACGCGCACGTCGGCTGGCTCTTCACGAACCTCGGCCTGGAGGAGGGCCGGCAATACGGCAAGGATCTCTACGCCGACCGGCTGCTCGTCTGGATCGACCGCCTCTATCTGCTCTGGGTCGCCCTCACGCTCGGGCTGCCGTTCCTGCTCGGCTACCTCATCGGCGGGACGTGGGAGCGCGGCGTCGAGGCGATGGTCTGGGGCGGCCTCATCCGGATCTTCCTCTACCAGCACGCGACGTTCTCGGTCAACTCGGTCTGCCACATGTTCGGGCGCCAGGACTACCGCTCGCGCGACGAGGCGCGGAACAACTGGCTGGTCGCCCTGCTCGTCTTCGGCGAAGGCTGGCACAACAACCACCACGCCTTCCCGGCCTCCGCGCGCCACGGCCTCGGCCGCTTCCAGATCGACGTCTCCTGGTGGGTGATCCGCGCCCTAGAGCGCCTCCACCTCGTGTGGAACGTCCGCGTTCCCTCCCCCTCCCAGCTCGAGCGCCGCCGGGCGAGGCCGGTGTGATGCGCGTCGCCGTCGTCGGAAGCGGCGTCGCCGGCCTGGGGGCCGCCTACGTCCTCGCCCGCGCCCACGAGGTCGAGGTCTTCGAGCGCGAGCCCCGACCCGGCGGGCACGTGAACACCGTCCGCGTCGACGGGCTCGCGCTCGACACCGGCTTCCTCGTCTCCAACGAACGGAACTATCCGCTCCTCACGCGCCTGTTCGGCGAGCTCGGAGTCCGCACGCAGGAGACCGACATGTCCTTCTCGGTCAGCTGCCTCGACTGCGGGCTCGAGTACGCAGGCCGGCGGCCGTTCGCCCAGGTCCGGAACGCGGCCAGCGCCCGCTTCCACGCTCTCCTCTGGGAGATCGGCCGCTGGCTCCGCACCGCGCGCCGCACGCTCGACGAGCAGGACCTCCGCGGCTGGTCGCTCGGCCGCTACCTGGAGCACCACGGCTACTCACAGCGCTTCCGCCGCCACTTCCTCGTCCCGCTGACCTCGGCGCTCTGGTCGACGCCGCCCGGCCGGGCGCTCGACTTCCCGGCCGCGCACGCCATCCGCTTCTTCGACAACCACGGAATGCTGGGCTTCCGGCGCTTCCGCTGGCGGAGCGTCTCCGGCGGGAGCCGGACGTACGTCGACGCGATCGCCGAGCGCCTGGGCGGAGTTCACACCGGCCTGCCGGTGCGGAGCGTGAGGCGCAAGCCCGAGGGAGTCGTGGTGCGGATGGCCGACGGGGAGGCACGCCCGTTCGACCGGGTGGTCATCGCCACCCAGGCCGACGAGGCGCTCGGTCTGCTCGAGGACCCGACGGATGCGGAGCGTCGCGTGCTCGGCGCCTTCGGGTACACCGCCAACGACGCTGTCCTGCACACCGATCGAACGTTCCTTCCGCGCGCGGACGCCGCCTGCGCCTCCTGGAACTACCGGGTCAACGGCGCGCTCCGGCCGACCGTCACCTACTGGCTAAACAGCCTCCAGCGGCTCGAGTCCGACACGGACTACCTCGTGACGCTGAACGAGGACGTGTCCGAGGAGCACGTGCGCGGACGCTTCCGCTACCGGCACCCTCTCTTCACGGTCGACGCCCTCGACGCGCAGGAGCGCTTGGGCGAGCTCACGTGCGGCTCGACCGCCTTCGCCGGCGCCTACCACGGCAACGGCTTCCACGAAGACGGGCTCGCGTCGGGCGTACGGGCCGCGGCGGCGCTGGGGGTGCGCTGGTGAACTCGGCGCTCTACGAAGGAACCCTCATGCACGCCCGGCACGAGCCGAGACGCCACGTCTTCCGCTACCCGGTCGCGTACTGGCTGCTCGACCTAGACGAGCTGGGCGAGCTCGAACGGCGCTTCCGGCTGCTCGCGGTCAACCGGCGTGGCGTCGTCTCGCTGCGAGACCGCGACCACTTCGAGGGCGAGGGGACGCCGCTGAAGGAGGCGGTGATTCGCTTCGCCGGCGACCCGTCGATCGCGCGCGTGCTCGTTCTCACCCAGCTTCGCGTCCTCGGCTACGTCTTCAACCCGGTCTCGTTCTACTGGTGCTACCGGGCCGACGGCTCGCTCGCGTGCATGGTCGCCGAGCTCAACAACACCTTCGGCGAGCGGCTTCCCGAGCTGCTGCCCGGCGACAGCCTCGCCTACGAGCACGCGAAGCGCCTCCACGTTTCGCCCTTCATGGGCCTCGACCAGCGCTACCGCTACATGTTCTCCGAGCCCGGCGAGACGGTCTTCGCGCGGATCGAGGTTCACGAAGACGGCCGGATGCCGCTCCAGGCGGTGCTGGCCGGCCGGCGGCGGGAGCTGACGCGCCGGACGCTCACGCGATTCCTGGTCCGCTACCCGCTGATGCCGCTCCAGGTGATCGCGCTCATCCACTGGCAGGCCCTGAAGCTCTTCGTCAAGGGCGTCCCGTTCCACCACAAGCCGCCGTTCGAGCCCGGGAAGGGATCCGCGCGGACATGAGCGTCGACGCCCTCCGCCGCGAGCCGGCAGCGCGGCTGCCCCTCGTCGACCGCCTGGCCGTCCGCGCGCTCGAGCAGGTCCTCGGCGGGCTCAAAGGCGGTGCTCTCGTCGTCGAGCTGCCTGACGGATCCGAGGCCCGGTTCGGCACCGGCCCCACTCTGCGGATGGCGATCGAGGACAGCCGCCTCTTCCGCCGCCTCGCCACGAGGCCGCGGCTAGGCCTGGGCGAGTCCTACCAGGCGGGCGAATGGCGGGCCGACAACCTGCCGGCGCTGCTCGAACTCCTCCTGCGCAACGCGGAGCGGGCCGGGTTGCGCCACCCGCACCTGCGCCGCCTCGCCCGGGCACGGCCACGCCTCAACCGGCGCACGAGCCGGCTCGCCGCCCGGCGGAACATCCGCTACCACTACGACCTCGGGAACGATTTCTTCGCGCTCTTCCTGGACGAGACGTTGACGTACTCGTGCGCGGTGTTCGACAGTACCGACGAGCCGCTCGCCGACGCCCAGCGGCGGAAGCTGCGGCTGGTCTGCGAGAAGCTCGAGCTCGGCCCGGACGACCACGTGCTCGAGATCGGCTGTGGCTGGGGCTCCTTCGCCCTGACCGCGGCCGGTGAGCACGGGGCGCGCGTGACCGGGATCACCCTCTCGCCGGCGCAGGCCGAGCGCTCGCGACGGCGCGTCGCGGAAGCGGGGCTCGCCGACCGCGTCGACATCCGCGTCCAAGACTTCCGCGACGTCGAGGGGACGTTCACCAAGGTGGCCTCGATCGAGATGCTCGAGGCGATCGGCGAAAGGCTCTTCGACTCCTACTTCGAGGCGATCGACCGCGTTCTGCGTCCCGGCGGCCGCGCCTGCATCCAGACGATCCTCGTCCCGGACGAGCGCTGGCGCCGCTACCGGTCGAGCCCCGACTGGATCGAGCGCTACATCTTCCCCGGCTGTCTGATCCCTTCGCTCGCGGCGCTCGAGCAGGCTCTCGGCCCCCTCCGGATTCACGACGTGGACGACATCGGCGGGCACTACGGCGAGACGCTCGCCCGCTGGCGCGCCGCGTTCCTCGCCCGGGTCGACGAGGTGCGCGCCCTCGGCTTCGACGAGCGGTTCCTCCGCACGTGGGACTTCTACCTCGCGTCGTGCCAGGCGCTCTTCCGCGCCGGGCTGCTCCGCGACGTGCAGCTGCTGGTGACCCGGTGACCATCGAGTCGCGCTGGCTCCTCTTCCTGCTCGGCTGGGCGCTCGCGGCCGCGATCCAGCTTGCCCTCTACCTGCGCCAGCGGCGGACGCACGACGCGACCGCCGTCGACGCGGGCTGGGCAGTCTCGCTCGTCGGGATCGCCGCGCTCTACGCCCTCCTCGCGCCCGGAAGCCTCGCGCATCGCGTGCTGATCGCCTCGATGGTCGGCCTCGAGAACCTCAGGATCGCGCGGCTCGTGGTCGCACGCGTCGGCACGGGCGAGGACGCGCGCTACCTGGAGCTGCGCCAGCGCTGGCGTGCGCGCGGCCGCGAGCAGACGCGCTTCCTCGTCTTCTTCCAGGCCCAGGCCTTCCTCGCCGCGGTCCTCTCGATCCCCATCCTGCTCGTCGCCTTCGAACCGGGCCCGCGGCTCGGGGCGCTCGCCTGGGCCGGGGCCGCCCTCTGGCTCGTCGCCGCCACGCTCGAGCGCGCCGCCGACCGGCAGCTGCAGCGCTTCAAGGCCGACCCGGCCAACCAGGGGAAGACGCTGAGGACTGGGCTCTGGCGCTACTCGCGCCACCCGAACTACTTCTTCCAGTGGCTGACCTGGGTCGCATACGCGCTCGTGGCGCTCGCGGCGCCGTACGGCTGGCTGGGGCTGATCGCGCCCGCCCTCATGCTCTACCTCGTCCTCTTCGTCACCGGCGTCCCTCCCGCCGAGCAGAGCTCCCTCCGCTCGCGCGGCGAGGACTACCGCCGCTACCAGCGCGAGACCAGCGCCTTCGTGCCCTGGTTCCCGCGGGAGCGGCGGGCATGACGGTCGTCGACCGGGTCATCGCGTCGGATTCGCTTCCCGAGCCGCTCATCCGGCTCGGCATCCGCGCCAACCTCGCGGTCCGACTTCGCCGTGAGCGCGCCCGTGGCCCAGAGGCGAAGGAGGCGTTCATCGAGGAGCTGCGAGGCTCTCCGATCGCGCTCGCCCCGGCGAAGCCGAACGAGCAGCACTACGAGGTCCCGGCGGAGTTCTTCGAACTCGTTCTCGGGCCGCGGCTCAAGTACAGCTCGTGCTACTGGCCGCCGGGGGTCGAAACGCTCGCCGAGGCGGAGGACGCCATGCTCGCGCTGACGTGCGAACGCGCTCGTATCGAGGACGGACAGTCGATCCTCGACCTCGGCTGCGGGTGGGGGTCGTTCACGCTCTACGCGGCGGAACGGTTCCCCCGGTCTCGCATCACGGCCGTCTCGAACTCGCGGCTGCAGCGCGAGTGGATCGAGGCTCGGGCCCCCGCGAACGTCGAGGTGCTCACCGCCGACGCGAACGAGCTCAGGCTCGACCGCCGCTTCGACCGGGTCGTCTCGGTCGAGATGTTCGAGCACATGCGGAACTACGAGGCGCTCCTGGCACTCGTCGGCGGGCTCCTGCGCGCAGACGGCCTCCTCTTCGTCCACGTCTTCTGCCACCGCGAGCTGGCCTACCCCTACGACCGGGGCTGGATGGCGCGCCGGTTCTTCACGGGTGGGACGATGCCGTCGGCCGACCTCCTCCCACGCTTCGATCGCGACCTCGGGCTGGCCGCAAGCTGGCTCGTCGACGGGCGGCACTACGCCCGCACCGCCGAAGCCTGGCTCGAGCGGCTGCGGGCACACGAGGACCGGATCTCTGCGCGCTTCGGTCGCGCCTTCCTCGCCGATTGGCGCGTCTTCTTCCTCGCGTGCGCCGAGCTCTGGGGCTACCGCCGCGGCACCGAGTGGCTCGTGGCCCACTACCTCTTCGAGCGCTGAGCGGCGCGTGCGGCCGGCGATCGTCCTCTTCACGCGCGACCTCCGGGTCCACGACAACCCCGCCCTGGCCGCCGCCGCGGCCGAAGCCGAGCGTGTCCTGCCGCTCTTCGTGCTCGACGACGCGATCATCGCCCGCTTCGGGGCGCCCAATCGCCTGGCCTTCCTCGGCGAGGCGTTGCGTGACCTGGGGGGTTCGCTCGGCGGCCTCGCCGTGCGTCGCGGAGACACCGTGGCCGAGACGGTCCGGCTCGCTCGGCAGCTCGATGCGAAGGCGATCTTCCTCGCCGAGGACGCGAGCTCCTTCGCCCGGCGCCGAGAGCAGCGCCTGCGGGCAGAGCTCGATGTGCGCACGTTCCCGTCGACCTCCGTCGTCGACCTCGACGAGGTGCGGACCGCAGGCGGCAGGCACTACAAGGTCTTCACGCCGTTCTGGCGCGCCTGGCGGGCGGCGAAGCGGCGTGCGCCGCTCGAGCCTGCGCGGATCCGCCTGCCGGACGGCGTCGATCTCGGCCCCCCGCCCGACCTCGGTCCGGGCACGTCACCAGCACGGCCGCGCGGGGGCGAGACGGAGGGCAGGAAGCGCCTCGAGCGGTTCCTCGCCGGCGCGGTCGCCCGCTACGAGGAGCTCGCGGACGCGCTCGCGGCCGACGCCACGTCGAGGCTGAGCGCCGATCTCCACTTCGGCTGCCTCTCCCCGCTCGAGGTGGCCGAGCGCGCCGCCGCCGCCGAGGCCTTCGTCCGGCAGCTCTGCTGGCGCGACTTCTTCCTCCAGCTCCTGGAGGCGCGGCCGGAGACGCCGCGCGAGGATCTTCGTGAGCGCCGCGCCGCCTGGCGCGACGACCCCGAGGCGCTGGCCGCCTGGAAGGAGGGACGCACCGGATACCCGATCGTCGACGCGGGCATGCGCCAGCTCGCCGAGGAAGGCTGGATGCACAACCGCGCCCGGCTCATCGTCGGGTCCTTCCTCACGAAAACGCTGGGGATCGACTGGCGACACGGCGCGGCGCACTTCGCCGATCTCCTCGTCGACGGCGACCTGGCCAGCAACGTCGGCAACTGGCAGTGGGTGGCCGGAACCGGCGCCGACCCCCGGCCCGGCCGCATCCTCAACCCGCTTCGCCAGGCCCGGCGCTTCGACCCGGACGGAGACTACGTGCGCCGGTACGTCCCCGAGCTCGGGCACATCGAGGGCGGAGCGGTTCACGCGCCCTGGGAGCTGGCGGTCAACCATGACTACACGGCGCGCGTCGTCGACCACGACAAGGCAGCAGCACGCTTCCGGGCGTATCGAACATCGTCGGCCTCTCCCTGAACCGAGCCGGCTTGCGCTGCTCCGACCTCGCGTTATCCTTCGCCGGCCCGCAAGAGGGAGTGCCGGTGTTCACAAGAAGCGTCGAAATCCTCATTGCCCGTCCGCTGGACGAGGTGTTCGAGTTCGTCGCCGACGTGCGCAACCGACCAAGCTGGGACGACAGCGTGGACAGCGAGCAGCTGACGTCCGCCGAGCCCATCGGAGTCGGCAGCACCGTCCGCACGGAGCTTCGCTCGATGGGCAAGGACTACGTGTACACGTGGGAGATCGTCGAGCACGAGCCGCCCAGACGGATGCGGGTGGAGAGCACCTCTGGCCCGTTTCCCACGACGCTCGAGTTCCAGTTCGCCGGCCGGGACGGCGGCACGCAGGTCAACGCCTCGGTGACCGGCCGCCCGACCGGCTTCATGCGCGTTTTCCAGCCGATGATCGCGCGGACGACGCAGAAGAACCTCGACCGCGGCTACGCGCGCCTGAAGACGCTGCTCGAGACCGGCACGGCCGCGTAGCCCTCGCTACGAGTGCTCGTGCCAGCGCTCTGGCTCGATGAGCGCGGTGACCCGCTTGCGCTCCCGATTCCAGTACGGCGTGCCGCGGTAGCGCTGCGAGAGCCGGTCGATGTCGACCAGCCCCTCGTCCTCGCGGAGCTCGACGACCTTCCCCAGCACGGTGACGGCGCGGTACCAGTCCTCGAGATCGATGACGGTGACGGCCACACGCGGATCGCGCCGCATGTGCTTCAGCCGCAGCCGCTCGGAGTCCATGTTGACCAGAATCCGGCCGTCGTCCCAGTCGTACCAGGTGGCAGCCGTGTACGGAGCGCCGTCCGAGCGAACGGTGGCGATGACCGCCGCGTGCGGCTTCTTCAGGATCTCGACGAGCTCGGCGGGAAGCGGCGCGGGCGGCATGACGCGAGTGTAGGGATTCCCGACGACGCCTTGGCGCGACGTTCTGACGATGTCTCCGCCCCGGAACCGAACGGGGGGAGGAGGCCGACCGATGATCGGCGTGCTGGAGGGCCTGCCCGACAACGTCTCGGGCGTCGAGGCGTTCAGGAAGGTGAAAGGCCTTCGGCTGGATGATCCCGGGTGAGGGACGCGTCTGCGCGCTGGGCGAGCTCGAGGACGCAAGAGCCTGGGCAAGCGGACTCCTCGTGGCAGACATAGCCGCGCGACACGCGCCCGTGCTCTACCCGAATGTGAACGCGTACGCTTCGGCGCCGGGTTCGAGGAACGAGATCTCCAGCGTCCGTTCGCGGACCTCGTCGTGCGCGCGCAGCAGCTGGTAGAGGCGGCCGTCCCGGAGCACGCCGTTCCCGTCCTCGCCGACGTCCACGCCGTGCGACGGGCCCGGAGGCTCGCCGTCGAGGAGCACGCGGAACGGAATCGGCTCGTGCGCTCCGGGAGAGAGCACGAGATGGGCGTCGCGCGCGTCGAACCGGAAGGCGATGCTTCCGCCGGCCTCCTCGAGCACGACACTCTCACGCCCGATCCTCCACGCGCCGACGAGGGCCCACTGGTTGAAGCGCAGGCGCTCGGGGAGACCGTAGGCGTGTGCTTCGTTCGGCGCGGCCTCGTCCGTGGATGCGAAGCGCTCGCCGCGCCCGTAGCCCAGGTAGGTCTCGGGCGTCCGCAGGTGGTCCCAGTCGGCCTCGGCCTCCACGCCGAGCCCTTCGACGGGGACAGGCTCGCGCTCGACGCCGAGCAGGTCCTGGATGACGCGCTCCGATTCCTCGTAGCGTCCCTCGCCGAAGTGCTGGTCGCGGATGATCCCCTCCCTGTCGACGAAATAGAGCGCCGGCCAGTAGTGGTTGCCGAAGGCGCTCCAGACCCCGTAGTCGTTGTCGACCGCGACCGGGTAGTCGATCTCTCGCTCCTTCGTCGCCAGGCGCACGAGCTCGATCTCGTGCTCGAACGAGAACTCCGGCGTGTGGGCTCCGATAACGACCAGCCCGTCGTCCCGGTAGGCCTGCGACCACGCGCGGACGTACGGCTCCTGGCGCAGCCAGTTGATGCAGGTGAGCGTCCAGAAGTTCACGAGGACGACGCTGCCGCGCAGGCCGGCGGGGTCGAGCGGGTCGGAGTTGATCCACTCGGTCGCCCCGCCGAGCGGCGGCATGTGAACACGTTCGAACAGGGTCATCTCAACGCAGTGACCTGAATGCAGCTCGCATCTCGTCGGAGAAGAGCTCCGGCTCTTCCCAGGCGGCGAAGTGCCCGCCCCTGTCGACCTCGTTGAAGTAGCTGACGTTGGGATAGGAGTTCTCGACCCAGCTGCGCGGAGTCCGCCAGATCTCGCCGGGGAACGTGGTGAAGCCGACCGGGAGCGAGACGTCCGGAGGGGCCTGGCCGGACGCGGCTAGCGCTGCCCGGGCGTTTCCGTCCTCCCAGTAGGACCGGGCCGCCGACGCGCCGGTGCCCGTCAGCCAGTACAGCGTGATGTTGTCGACGATATTGTCGCGGGTGAGATTGCCGGCGGGCTCCCCCTCGACGAAGGCCTGGGAGATCTTGTAGTAGCTGTCGGTGTCGTGGTCGAGCAGCCAGGCCGCCAGGGCGACCGGTGAATCCAGCAGGGCGTAGCCGATCGTCTGCGGCCGCGTGGCCATCTCCAGGAAGTAGCCGAAGCCGGTCTCCGTGAAGGTGGCGAGCTGGGCCGCGGCTGCGCGTTCCTCCTCGGACTCCGCCGGCGGGGGGCCGCCCAGCACCGTCACGAGCAGGTTCATGTGGATGCCGAGCAGGCCCTCGGGCGCCTGCCGTCCCATCGTGTCGGTCACGGCGGCGCCCACGTCGCCGCCCTGGGCGACATACCGACTGTAGCCGAGGCGCCGCATGAGCTCTGCCCACGCCTGCGCGACGCGCACGACGCTCCAGCCGAGCTCGGCCGGCTCGCTCGAGAAGCCGTAGCCGGGCAGCGACGGCAGCACGAGGTCGAACGCGTCCTCGGCGACTCCGCCGTGGGCGGTCGGGTCGGTGAGCGGCCCGATGGTCTCGAGCAGCTCGATGACCGAGCCGGGCCAGCCGTGCGTCATGATCAGCGGCAACGCGTTCTCGTGCGGCGACTTCACGTGGACGAAGTGGATGTCCACGCCGTCGATCCGGGTCGTGAACTGCGGCAGCGCGTTCAGCCGCGCCTCCACGCGCCCGAAGTCGTACTCGTTCGCCCAGTAGTCCGCGAGCGCCCGGATCGTCGCGAGCTGCACGCCCTGCGACCGATCCTCGACGAGTTCCTTGCTGGGCCAGCGCGTCGCCGCGATGCGCCGGCGGAGGTCGTCCAGCTGCTCCTCTGGAAGCTCGAGCTGGAAGGGCCGGATCTCGGTTGCGGTCCCGGTGCTACTCATGAGTACCTCCGTTCGTTCGCAGCGACCTAAACGCGGCTCGCACCTCGGCGGAGAAGAGCTCCGGCTCCTCCCACGCCGCGAAGTGGCCGCCTCTGTCGACCTCGTTGAAGTAGATGAGGTTGGAATACGCCTGCTCGGCCCAGCTCCGCGGAGCCTGATACTGCTCGCCCGGAAAGACGCTCACGGCCACGGGTATGGAGACGCCCTTGGCGTTGAAGAAGCCGCCCTTGTACTCCCAGTAGAGGCGGGACGCGGAGACCCCGGTGTTCGTGAGCCAGTAGAGCGTGATGTTGTCGAGGACCTCGTCGCGTGTCAGCTCGCCCGTGGTGCTCGCGGCCCGATCCAGAGCGGAGGTGACCGCCGCGGCCGGCTGGCCGTCGGCGTCGTTGTGGTCGAGAAGCCAGGCGGCCAGGCCGATGGGTGAGTCTGCGATGCCGTACAACGTTTGCGGGCGCGCCGCCATCATCCTCGCGTACTCGACCTGCTTGAACGTCCTCTCCAGCTGCTCGTAGGCGCGTCGTTCCTCAGCCGAGAGGTCGGGCGGAGGCGGGTCGCCCGCCTGCAGAGCCGCGTCGACGTCGGCCGGGACAGTGGCAGGCATGTTGCTGTGGATGGCGAGCAGTCCCGCGGGTGCCTGCAACCCCATCTGGTCGACGACGAATGCACCCCAATCGCCGCCCTGGGCGACGTAGCGGGTGTAGCCGAGGCGCTCCATCAGCTCCGCCCAGGCTCGTCCCATCCGCTCGGGGCCCCAGCCGGTGCTCGTCGGCTTGCCCGAGAAGCCGTAGCCGGGCATGGACGGAATCACCACGTGGAAGGCGTCCGCTGCGCTCGCGCCGTGCGCCGTGGGATCGGTCAGCGGCCCGATGATCTTCAGCTGCTCGACGATCGAGCCGGGCCAGCCGTGGTTGACGACGAGCGGCAACGCGCCCTCGTGCTGCGAGCGGACGTGGATGAAGTGGATGTCGAGGCCGTCGATCTCGGTCACGAACTGCGGGAGGGCGTTCAGCCTCGCCTCCAACCGCCCGAAGTCGTACTCGTTCTCCCAGTGGTGCGTGAGTGCCCGCATCGTCGCGAGCTGCACGCCCTGCGACTGATCGGCGACGGTTTCCTCCTCGGGCCAGCGCGTCGCCGCGATGCGCCGGCGGAGGTCTTCGAGCTCAGCTTCGGCGACACGCGCCTGGAAGGGGCGGATCTCCGTTGCGCTTTCGACAGTTTCCATCTCGACCTCCCCGTGCTCTCTCGGTCGACCCCTCAATCGTCGAGGGCCGTCGCAGTACGACGCGGCGAACATGTCGAGGACCGTCGCAGTACGGCGACGCGGCGAGCGATCCACCGATGACCCTCTCAAAGCTCCGACTCCCGGTCAATGCCGTTTACCACATCGCTACAAATGCGGCTCGTCGCCCCCGCCGTCACCGACAACCAGGACGCACGCGGTGCATTGAATTCGCACGACCTGGGGGTCCGGGCAAAGGCGGCAACAGTCAGTAGTTTCAGGCAGGTGGTCTGCCAGAAAGTTCGGATGTTTGCCGATCCGGACTCGGCGAGGATCTTCGGGTTTCGCACGCAGCGTGCACGTCAACCGAAGGAGGTTGAGCATGTTCGAGGCGGTTGCACGACTGAAGATCCGCCATGGCGAGCTCGAGGGGTTCAAACGCCAGGCGGCCGAGATCATGAGGCTGACGAAGGAAAGAGACACGAAGCCCCTCCGCTACGACTGGTTCCTCAGCGACGACGGAACCGAGTGCGAGCTCCGGGAGAGCTACGTGGATGCCGACGCTCTGCTCGAGCATCAGCACCACATCAGGGAGGCCAAGGCGAAGCTCTTCCGTGACTTCGCCGACGACCACACCATGACGTTGTACGGGGAGCCGTCGCCGGGACTGGCCGAGTTGATGGAGGCAATGGCGGGTGCCGTCACGTTCAGGCGGTTCTCCTTCTTCCAGGGACTTGACGCCGACGTGAAGGCCGTTGAGGAGTCCCGGCCTGAGGCGGTCGGAGCTTCGATGGAATGAGCATTTCGACAAGCTCCGAAGGTCGGGAAGGCCCGGGATGAGTTCCGTGAGGTCGGACGGATGCGACCTCTACTACGAGGAGGTGGGCGACGGCGTACCGATCCTTCTCATTCATCCTGCCGGGGCAACGGCCTCAACCTGGGGCTCCGCGACCGTGGAGCTCGCCCGCATCGGTCGTCTGATCGCCTACGACCGCCGGGGTTACGCCCGGTCAGAGGGCGAACCCGCGCACCCGATCTCCAGGCATACGGCCGACGCCGCAGCGGTTCTGGAGTCTTTGCGGGCCCAGCCCGCCGTCGTGGTCGGTACGAGCGCCGGTGCCGCGATCTCCATAGACCTCGCGATCCGTCGTCCGGACCTCGTGCGGGTGGTCATCGCCCATGAGTTCCCATGGCGTTTCACACGGCACTTGCCTACCGGCCCGCAGATCGCGGCGCTGGCGAAGATCGGGTCGCTCACTCTCCGCGGCCGGCAGGGTGACGCCGCCGAGACACTGTTGCGCTCCGCCTACACCTACCGGGACGGCGGGAGCGCCTGGGATGCGTTTCCCGCGGAGTGGCGGCGGGCTGGCAGGGAAAACGCCAGGCCAGCCCTGTCGGACTTCCGCAACTCGATCCGCAGCTATCCGTCCGCGACGGACCTTGCGACCGTCAAGGTCCCCGTCGTGTGCACCTACGGGGCACGCAGCCCAGACAGCATGTTTCGCCTGACCCGATCGCTCGCCTCTGCCATCCCCACCGCGAGAATGCAGCGAATTGACGGGGCCGGCCACGCGGCCGCCTTTGATGCGACGACCAACTTCGTGCTGCTGATCGCCGACACCATCAACCGTTGAGAGTGCGAAGCGTAGAGCCGGAGACATTCCCCGTTCGGAAGGAGGCTCGGAGATGGCACTCCTGAGAGACAGCGGCAACGGCGGGACGAAGTACCAGCTGCGCGAGAAGATGTTCGCGATCGGAGACGACTACTGGATCGAGACCGGCGGCGGTGAGCCCGCGTTCAAGGTGGACGGCAAAGCGCTCAGCATCCGAAAGAGGCTCATTCTGGAGAAGCCCGAGGGCGAACAGGTCTTGATGATCCAGAAGAAGATGCTGAGCATTCGCGACACGATGGAGATCGAGCGCAACGGCGAGACGGTCGCGACGGTCAAAAAGGCGCTCGTCACCCCGCTGCGCGACCACTTTTCGATCGAGGTCGAGGGCGGCGAGGACATGGAGGCGAAAGGCAACATCGTCGATCACGAATACAGGATCGAGCGCGGCAGCGAAAGGGTCGCGGAGGTGTCGAAGCAATGGGTCGCCATGCGCGACACCTATGGCATCGAGGTCGCCGCGGGCCAGGACGACGCGCTGATCCTCGCGATCACGGTCTGCATCGACCAGATGTCACACGATTTGGGATAACGGAAACGCGGTTTCATTCGTAGCGGAGCGCGTCGGCGGTGTGGATTCGGGTGGCCAGCCGGGCCGGGAGGCTGGTCGCCGCGACGACGACGAGCACGGTTCCGATCGGGATGAGTGCGAGCGACCACCAGGGTGCGATGACGGCGTCCTCGGTCGTGTCGCCGGCGATCCCGAAAAGGGCGAGGTAGAGCCCGATGCCGAGCGGGATGGCGAGGAGCGACGCGAGCACCGCAAGGGCGGCGTGGGCGCTGACGACCGTGGAGGTGATCTGGCGAGGAGTGAGGCCGATCGCCTTGAGCACGCCGTAGTCGCGGATGGGCTCGCGGACCGAGAGCAGGCGACGGCAACGACCGTCGTGGCGGTGATCAGCAGCAACGTGGCGTCGAGTGTGTAGATGAGGAGCAGCAGTTCGTCCGGGAAGTCACTGGTCTTGGAGGCTCGCTGCGCGCCGAGCGTCGCCTCGAGCGAGAGCACGACGACAACCATCGCGCCGGTGAGCGCGATCGCGGCTGCGAGAAGAAGCGCGCGGCGCCCTCGCGCGAGGAGGTCCTTGAGCCCGAGCCCGATTGTCAACGGCATGATGGATCGGACGACGGCACGCACCAGGCGTGAGTTGGGGGGAGACGGGCTGCCCGCACGGATCGCCTCGAGGACGGTGAAGCGAGTGCTACGGCGCGTGGAGGCCAAGGCTCCGGCCAGAAGCACGGGAAGCACGAAAGAGCTGGCGACGAGGATGTGCCAGGGATTCGCCGCGATCGTCGGCGAGCCGAGGAGCGTTTCGGCGCTGGGTGCGGCCAGGCGGGGTGCAAGGATCGCCCCGAGCGCGAAGCCCAGGTCGGCCGCGACGAGACCAAGAGCGACGGACTCGAGCGCGAAGACGATTCCGACCTGGCGCGGGGTGAAGCCGGCTGCCTTCAGCAGCCCGATCTGACGGTGCTGCTCGCTCGCACGGGCGCCGACGAGGATTCCGACGACGACGAAGGCGACGATCAGGAGCAGGACGGTGAACATGGTCACGATCACCTGCGTTCCCTGTGCGTCGCCCAGCGCGTTGTCACGCTGGGCTTGCCCAGGTCTCGAAGTAGAGGGGCCCGGACCGTACGACTGCTGGCCGGAAGCCCGCTGCCGCCCGCTCGGTGAATACCGCAGCCGCGGAGGGATCCGCAAGCCGCACCGCCTCTGACCAGCTCCAGCGGGCGTGATCGGGTTCAATCCGCTGGAGCGTGGGGCGGGTGACCCAGGCCAGACCGGGTCTGCGGCGCGGGTAGCGCGGCTGGCTGGGAACGACCGCCGTCCCGAGAACCGGAATTTCGATCGAGCCGCGTCTGGTCGTCAATTCGAGTGTGGCGTCGACCTCGATGCCGAGCGCATTCGCAAGGCTGCGCTCGAGCACGATCCCGTCGTCACGCAGCTGCGAGCCGCCGGTCAGCACAGGTTTGTTCACCGCCGTGCGGCCTCTCAGCCCAGCGAGCTGCACCTGATCGGTACTTCCGCGCGGGCCGACTGTCGCCCACACAAGCGGGACGGGCGTACTGCGCTCGGTCACGCCGGGCAGCTCGCCGATCGCGACCGCGTCGGTCTGCGAGGGGGCGAACGCAAGCACGTGTGCCCCATTGGCCTCAGCGAACGTCCGCTGCCAGGGATCGACTCCGGCCGAACGCACCTCCAAGGCGATCACGATCGTCGCCACCGAAGCGGCCGCGATCACGATCGTGAGCGCGCTCGCGAGCAGCCGCGAGCGGATGCCCGCGAACGCCAGCCTGACCAGCATCACCGTCATTCCGGGCTCTCCAGCTCGAGCAGGGGAACGACGACCTGGCGGGCCGCAGCGAGCTCCGTTTCGTCGGCAACCAGCCCGTCGCGGAGCGTGATCACCCGATCCGCCGCCGAGGCGACACTCGCGTCATGCGTGACAAGCAGCAGCGTCTGTCCGCGATCGCGGGCATCCCGAAAGAGAGAGAGCACCTCGCGAGCCGCCGCCGAGTCGAGATTCCCGGTCGGCTCGTCGGCGAGAACGACATCTGGCCTGTTCGCCAGCGCGCGCGCCAGCGCCACCCGCTGCTGCTGCCCGCCGGACAGCTGCGCCGGTGCGGCTCCGTGCTTCTCAGGAATGCCGAGCTCGCTCAGCAGTTCGCCGACCGGTGGGCCTCCCTGCGCCGCCGACCGGCCAGCAGCAGGGGGAGCTCGACGTTCTCGCCTGCAGAAAGGGTCGGCACCAGGTTGAAGAACTGGAACACGAAGCCGACCTTGCGACGACGTAGACGCGCGAACTCCGTCTCGCTCAAGCCGTCGATCCGCTCGCCATCGAGCCAGACCTCCCCCGCCGTCGATCGATCGAGCCCGGCCAGCAGGTTGAGCAGGGTGGACTTGCCGCACCCGCTCGGGCCCATGATTGCCACGAACTCGCCGCGCTCGATCGCGATGTCGACGCCGCGCAGACCAAGCACCTTCGCGCCGCCTGTTTCGTACGTCTTCGCGAGCTGTCTCGCCTCCAGTACCGGTGTCATCGGCCTTCCTCCTTCTGCGCGAGTCGCTGCTCGATGAGTTCGAGCCACTCCAGATCGGCCTTTAGATGCAAGATCGCTCCCTCGACCAGCAGCTCGGCCGCCGGTCCCTTCCCGTTCGCTTCGAGCAGCGCGTTCAAGTCGCGCAGCGACTGGAGGTACTCGCGCCGCTGCCGATCGAGCAGCTGCCTCGGCTCCGCCAGATCAGTTGAGGCGAGCACAACGAGCTTCATGAAGAACTCGTCCTTGAGCCGCCTGCCCGAGACGGGCGCCTCGATCCACGCCTCGAGTGCTTGCCGCCCGAGGCCGGTCAGTTCGTACAGACGCTTGCCACGGCCGTCCCCCGGCACCGCGGTGCCGACGACGAGGCCATCCCGCTCGAGCCGCCTGAGCGTCACATAGATCTGGCCGGCATTCAGCGCCGGCAGCAGATCGCCGAACTCCTGGTCCAGCGATTGCTTCAACTCGTACCCGTGAGCGCGCTCGCCGCTCAACAGCGCGAGAAAGAGCTCTCTCATAGATAACTAGCATATATTCTCGTTATCTATAGAGCAACCCACCCGGTCGAGCTGAGCGATCCCAGAAGGCTCAGCGCCAGAAGGCGTCAGTTCGAGACCAGCGGCAGACCAGGGATGGCGTGGAGCCAGGGCGTTGAAGCCTCTGCAGGTGCCGGAGTAAGCTGGCCGCCGTGGCGGCCGCCTCGAGCTTCGACGCAGTTGTCGTTGGCGGGGGCCTTGCCGGCTCCTCGTTGGCGATCACGTTGGCCCGAGAAGGCATGGACGTCTTGGTGGTTGAGCGTGGAGATCTGGACGTACGGCCCCGAGGCCCATTGCGACGCCGTCCGCGCAGATCTCCTCACCTGACTCCGCCAACCAGCTGACCGTCTCGATCATGCGGTCGCTTTTTGAGACGACTATGCGCCGGGGTAGGCGCTCGGTGCGAGCCCGGCGGTCGCCGGCGGAGCGGCGAGCGCACGTGCGTCGCGGGCTTGCCGGCGCACGATCAACGCGGCGGCGGCGGCCAAGCAGACGAGCCCGGCCGGGCCGATGGGCGGCGGGTGGACTGCGAAGATCGCGGAGGCGCCGAGAAGAAGGGTCACGGCCCAGCCCGCGCCGGCGCGACGGAAGGCGACCGCGGCCGCCAGCATCGCCACCACCCAGCCGAAGAAGCCGAGGATGAGCGAGAACGACGCCGGATCGCCGACGATGGCGTTCTCGTTGTAGTCCTGGATCGCGTCGGCGACCACCGCCTGGTCGGCGCCCGGCAGGCCGTTGGCATAGTCGACCAGGAGTCCCGTCCCGACCCCGACCGTCACCTCGTATGCGGTGTAGAAGACGAGGAAGAATACGAGCGCTATGCGGCTGACGCTCGCCGCGAGGCCCTCCAGACCGCGGAGCAGCAGGAAGACGGCGAGCCCCAGGAAGGGAATGAGGAGCAACATGGCGGTGTGCACGAACAACCACGCGCCGACGTCGTGGCGCACCCCTTCATAGATCTCGTCGCCGCCGGCCGGATGCCACCACAGCACCACGGCGAGCACCAGCGGGGTCGAGACCAGGAACAGGCCGCGAAGGTAGACGTGCCTCATGACCCTCCTCCTTCGGTCTCCAGAAGAGAACGGTTGCAGAAGCCCACAACGCGCCGCTCGTACTCATTGCAAAGGGCTGCCGCGGGTCGTGCTGCGGCAGCCCTTGTCGGTTCGACAGCGGATGGCGTCGCCGTCGTCATGGCGGGTGCCCTCACGCGCTCGGCGTGGGGACTGGAGGAGCCTTGACGGGCTCCACCGAGCCTTCGTGCTTGAGATCCGGCAGCCACTCGAGCCACCTGGGCAGGTACCAGTTCCAGTCGCCCAGCAGCTTCATGGTCGCCGGCAGGAGAACCGCGCGGACGATAGTCGCGTCGATCAGGATCGCCGCGGCGAGTCCGACGCCGAACTGCTTGAAGATCAGCATCGACAGCGTTGCGAAGACCGCGAAGACGCAGACCATGACGATCGCCGCGCTCGTGACCACCCCGGCCGTCGTCTTGATCCCGTGGGCGATCGCCCGGTCGGTGCTCATGCCGCGGTCGTAGGCCTCCCGGATCCGGCTGATGATGAAGACGTGGTAGTCCATCGAGAGCCCGAACAGGATCACGAACATGAAGATGGGCAGGAAGGCGTCGATCCCCGCCGTGGACTCGAAACCGAGGATGCCTTTGCCCCAGCCGTGCTGGAAGACGAGCACCATCACTCCGTACGCGGCGGCGATCGAGAGCAGGTTGAGGACGATCGCCTTGACCGCGATCACGAGCGAGCGGAACGCGAAGAGCATGAGCAGGAAGGCGAGCAGGAGGACGAACCCGAAGACGAGCGGCGCGACGGAGCCGAGCTTGTCGTTGAAGTCCTTCGACTGCGCGGTCATCCCGGTGACGCCCACCTCGGCGTTCGGGAGCCCGCCGACGGTGGTGGGGACGATGTCATCCCGCAGAGTCGCGAGCGCCGCCTCCGAGGCCGCGTCGGTGCCCTTGCCGTCGACGGGGATGGCGACGGTCGCAACGGTGCCGCCCTCGTTCACCTCGACAGTGATTGGCTGGTGCATCTGTCCCGAGGAGAGCGCCCGCCACTCGAGTTGCCCGATCGCCTCCTGCACCACCGGCGAATTGACGTCGTCGGCTCGAACCACGACCTCGGCCGGGATCTCGCTGCCCGGGAAGGCCGCTTGAATCCGGTTATACGTCTGAACGGCCGGCAGGGACTGCGGGAATGTCTCGACGCCCGGCTGGATCGTGCGGAGCTGCAACGCCGGCACCGCGAGCGCGAGCAGCAGCCCTCCGGCCAGGACGACTGAAACCACGGGCCTGAGCAGAACGGCGGCGACGATCGTGCCCCAGACCCGACCCTCGCCGTCATCGCGGCGGAGCCGGCTGACGAGCGGGACGCGCCCGCGATCGACCCGATCGCCGAGCCAGGAGAGGGTGGCCGGCAAGACGGTCAGCGAGCCGAGCATGGCCACCGCAACCACGAGGATCGTGCCCACGGCGAAAGCCGACATGCCCTGGACACCGGCAAGGAACATGCCGGACATGGCGATGATGACGGTCAGCCCGGAGATCAGCACCGACCGTCCTGACGTGGCCGCCGCGGCCTCGAGCGCTGCTTCCTCGCTGCGCCCGGCGGCCCGCTCCTCGCGCTCCCGCTTCAAGTAGAACATCGAGTAGTCGACCCCGACTGCGAGCCCGATGAGGAGGATGAGCTCGTAGGTGACCTCGTCGATCGGGATGAGGGCGCTCGGAAGCGCGACCAACCCGAACGTGGCGACGATGGCGGTCAGTGCCAGCAGGAGCGGGATGCCGGCCGCCACCAGAGCGCCGAAGACGACGATGAGGATGATCAGGGTCACGGGTATGGAGAGCAGCCCCGCCTTCTTGAGGTCGTCCATGAAGGCGCCTTCGACCTCCTTGTCGGCACTGACGCCGAACGAGCCGATGAAGAGCTCCGGATGGGCCGCCTGCACGTCGTCGACAGCGGCGACGACAGGATCGATCTTCGTCGTCGCGTCGTCGGGGTCTCCACGGATCTGGAACTCGACGAGAGCCGCGCGCCCGCCCTGACCGATCTGGCCCGCGTTCTCGGGGTCGAGCGGAGAGCGGACGTTCGTAACCGCCTCGAGCGCCGACACCTTGGCAACGACGTCCTCGACGGCGGCCGCGAAGGCCGGATCCTGCACGGTCAGCGTCTCGCTCTGGACGAGCACGCTCTCGCCGGCCGGCTGCACGAACTCCTCGTGGAGGAGCTTGTCGACACGGCCCGATTCGCCCACCCCGGAGGTGGCCTGCTCGATCTTGGTGGTCCCGCTGACGATCCCGACCGCGAAGGCGATGACGACGAACGCGAGCCAGCCGAAGATGGCCGTCTTGCGGTGCCGGGCGCTCCACCGCCCCATGCGTGCCGCGATGTTGGTCGCTCGGGTGGAGCTTTCCTCGAAATGCGCGCCGGCCATGGTCGGTCTCCTTCCGCTTCGAAGCGGTCCGTGGGGCCAACCTAGGGCGCTGCCGTGACGATCGCATCGGTGATTGCACCGGTGCGGCGCGAGTCTTGTCAGGCGGAAGCCATGACGCTCAGGTGTCCGATCGCCACGACCAGCCCTGGCCCCAGAGGAAGGCGCGCAAGCTGAGTCCGAGACTTGATACCGAGCTTCGCGAACACGTGGCGGAGGTGATGCTCGATCGTCCGAGGCGAGAGGAAGAGCTGGGCCGCGACCTCCTTGTTGGAGAGGCCCTCCGCAACGAGGCGCGCGATCTGAAGCTCCTGGGGCGTGAGCTGGTCGGCGGTGCTCGGGTCGCGCTTTCGCGCCGTCTCGCCGGACGCGCGCAGCTCGACCCGCGCCCGCTCGGCCCACGGCTCGGCGCGGAAGCGCTCGAACGCGTCGAGAGAGGCGCGCAGCTGTACGCGCGCGTCGACACGGCGGCGCTCGCGCCGTAGGTGCTCTCCGTAGAGAAGCTGGATCCGGGCACAGTCGAATGGGCCGCCGCCCGCGCCGAGCCGGACCGCTTCCTCGAAATGGGCGGTCGCCTGTTCGCCATCGGACAGGAGCGCGCGACAGGCTGAGAGTCGGGGTTGCACCCACGGATAGCCCGAGTCGGGCGCCCACTCCTCGAATTCCGACAGCGCATCACGTGCCTCTTCCATGTGCCCCGCCCGCACTGCGGCCTCGATCGCGTCTGGCGTCGCCCCCTTGGCCAAGAACGCGTCGCCGACGTCCGGGCGGGGGTCTGAGACGACCCTGAAGTGCTCGAGAGCCTCGTTCCAACGTCCGTGGCCAAGCTCGAGCATGGCGAGCACGTACATCGCGTACGTGGCGCGCGCCGTCAGGCCGTGCGCGGCGGCAAGCTCGAGCATCTCACCGCTTCGCCGGCGGGCCTCCTCGTCGTCACCGCGGATGGCCGCCGCGAACGCGAGCAGGCCCAACGGAGTCGCGGCGGAATTGACGGCCCCAAGCTGGCGCGCGAACTGCAGCGCTTCGCGTGCCACGAGCGCCGCCTCCTCGAACCGCTGCGCCAAGTAGTGTTGAGCGGCGCTCATGGAGAGGGCTTCCGCGAGAATTCCGAGCTGCCCGCGTGCTCGAGCGAGCGAGGTAGCCCGGTTGATCAGCGTTGCGAAACGCTGGTTGTCTCCGACGAAGAGAGCGGCGACGCTGACCGCATAGACGTGCTGGGCATCATCGGAGGTGGACGCCTGCGCGAACGCCTCCTCGAGCTGGGCACCATCTGACGACGTATCGCCGCCCCGAACCCGCGCAAAGGCCGCGAGGGCCCGGGCGACGGACATGAGCTCGTCGTCTCCGCCCGCGGATGCGACGTCGGCAGCCAGCCCGGAAACCTCTGCGCGAGCCGAAGGATCGCCGCTTATCGACGCAGCGGCGTTTGCCCAGATGAGCAGCTCGACTGCCTTCGCTGCATCGTGTTCCGCAACCTCGCGGGCAGCGTCGGTGAGCTTCGAGAAGCCGTCCAGAGGGTGGCCACAGCGAAGTTCAGCGACTCCGACCGCGAGCTCGAGCTCCGCCCGAAGGAGCGTGTCGCCGACGAGAGGGTCGGCCTCGGCGGCGAGCTCGACTGCGTACTCGTCGGCGCCTGCGGTGCTGGCTGCTCGTGTGGCCCGGGCCAATCGGCGGCCCCGATCGTGCTCGTCCGACGAGAGCTCCGCTGCACGCGCGAACGCCCTCGCAGCAGCTGCGTAGCCGGCTCGCTCCTCGGCCCGCGCGCCCGCCTCCTCGAGAGCGCGCACGACGTCTTCGTCGGGCTCGAGGACCGACGCGGCGAGGTGCCAGGCACGGCGGTCCGCGTGCTCGTCGGCGCCTGCAAGGGCTTCGGCAAGCGCGCGGTGAGCAGCCCGGCGCTCGTTCGCTGTCGCCGCCTCGTAGACCGCCGACCTCACGAGCGGATGCCGGAACTCCAGCCTATTCCGGTGCACGGAGACGAGGCCTGCCTGCTCTGCGAGGTCGAGGGCGCGGGAGTCGGCACCGAGCACTTCGGCGGCCCGGGCGACCAGCCTCCCGTCCTCCAGGTCGTCGGCCGAGGCGATCAGCAGGACGCGCTGGGCCTCGCTTGGGAGCCGGCGCACGCGCTCGAGGAAAATGCTTTCGAGATGCGTTGTGAGCGGCAGCGCCTCCGGGAGGGGCTCCTCGCCGGCCAGCTGGCCGTCGCTGAGCGCCAACGGTAGCTCCACGAGGGCGAGCGCGTTCCCCTGCGTCTGTTCGATCAGACGCTCGCGGACCGAGGGGGCCACCGAGCCTGCGACCCGGCCGAGCAAGGTCGCCGACGCTTCGGGGTCGAGGCGTTCGACGAGCAGCGAGGGCAGGTCTTCGGCGTCGAATCCGCGCACTTCACCCTCCCGCGCCGCAAACAACATCACGATGCCCTCGGCGCCGAGGCGACGGGCGACGAACAGCAGCGCATCGGCCGAGACCCTGTCCAGCCAGTGCGCATCGTCCACCAGGCAGAGCACGGGCCGGCGATCCGCCAGCTCCGATAGAAGCGATAGGCACGCGGCGTAGACGAGGAAGCGCTCCTCTCCGGCGCCCTCCTTGAGGCCCAACGCGCCGCCGAGCGCCGCGGCTTGCGGGCCGGGCAGCCGGTCCAGATAGCCCAGAGCCGGTCGGACCAGCTGGTCGAGCGCGGCAAAGGGGAGCTCTGCCTCGGACGCGATGCCTCGCGCCGTGAGGACGTGCATGTCTCCGGCGCGGTCGCGTGCATCCTCAAGGAGCGCGGTCTTGCCGATGCCCGGTTCGCCGTAGATGACGAGCGCGCCGCTCGTCGAGTTGCGGGCCGCCTTGAGCAGCCTTCCGATCTCGGCCCGCTCGGCATCCCGCCCATAGAGCACGCAAGCAGCGTGAAGCACAACCCGGCTTTCGGCAAGTTGCCCCTCGTCGACCATCGGCCGTTTCACCGATGCGACGGGTCCGCTCGGTCCCTACGCTGACGAGGCGACGACCACCTATGACCTCATCGCGATCGGGTCCGGCGCGGCCGCACGGGCTGCGGCGATCCAGGCGGCCCGACTCGGAAAGCGGGCGGCGCTCGCGGAGGGCGAGGACATGCCCGTCGGGAGCACCGAGACCTGGAGCCGGCTGCACGCCCAGACCCTACGCGCCGCGGTCGTCGAGTTGACCGGCCGCGCATTCGGCCCGTACGCCCGTGCCCACCGGAGGAACCACGAGCTGACGATGGACGACCTCCTGTGGCGCGCCGGGCCGGTGATCGAGCACGAGTTCGACTCGGTACGCAACGAACTGCGGGACCACTCGATCGATGTGCTGGTCGGGAGTCCGTCATTCGTCGATCCTCACACGCTCGAGGTGAATGGCCGAAGGGTTGGCGCCGAGCGCTTCGTGATCGCAGTCGGCAGGAGCTCGGCGCGCCCTCCGAGCGTGGAGCTCGACGGGCGATGGATACTGGATGCCGACGGCTTGCTGGGGCTGGGCGCCCTTCCGGAGACTCTCGCCGTCGTCGGCGCCGGCGTGATCGGGCTCGAGTATGCGTCGATGGCCGCCAACCTCGGGATCGACGTCACCGTCGTGGAGCGGCGGCAGCGGCTTCTCGACTTCGTCGACGGCGAGATCGTCGAGACGCTCTCCTACCATCTTCGCGGTCTCGGAGTCGACCTGCGCTTGGGGGAGGAGGTCGAAGCCGCCCGAGCCGAGGGCGGGCGGGCCGTACTCCTCCTGCGCAGCGGCAAGGAGCTGGCTTCCGATGTCGCCCTCTACGCCGTGGAACCCCAGGGGGCTACCGCCTCGCTCGACCTACAAGCGGCGGGTCTCGAGGCCGATGCGCGCGGGCTCATCGCCGTGACGGCGGACTTCAGAACCAGCGCGGCACACATCTTTGCCGCAGGCGAGGTGGTCGGCTCGCGCGGCTCCGTGCGAAGACCGACGGACCAGGGCCGGCTCGCAGCGCTCGCGGCGTTCGGCGAGCAGGCAGGATCGTCGGCCCACCTGCTCCCGTACGGGATCTACACGATCCCCGAGATTGCTTTCGTCGGCCCAACTGAAGACGAGCTCGCCCGAAGGCAGGTGCCGTACGTCGCGGGGCTCGCACGCTACGGCCAGGTGGCTCGGGGGGAGATCGCGGGTGATCGCGTGGGCCTGCTCAAGCTGCTCGTGCACGCGGAGACGAGAAACCTCCTCGGCGTTCACATCATCGGCACCTGGGCGACGGATCTCGTTCACGTCGGGCAGGCGGTGATCGCGGGCGAGCTGCAAGTGGACTACCTCGCCGAAACGGCCTTCAACGCCCCGACGTTCTCGGAGGTCTACCGGCTTGCGGCGCTCGACGCACGCAACCGCCTCGAGTCCGCTGGAAGTCTGCCCTCGCCCGCCGCCCTGCTAGTGTGAATCCCGCATGGCGGCTTGGACGCGGAAGCCGCTGAGGCTCCAAGGTTCCTCTCCGACTGTCACATCTGGTCTGCGTGCTTCACGGGTTCGATCTCGGTTTCGTCAAACAGTTGAGGAGCAGCACGCGTCCAGGGTGCGGGATAGGTGATGTCGGTGGCGAACGGCGCTTTCAAATGGCTCGACAGTGACACCCGTGTATTTAGAAGTGACCTTGACGAACGGGCAGAACTTCTCGATTCCGATCGAGGCGGAACACTCGGTGGAACGGGAGCTTGAGCTATTCCTCAAGCGCGAGGGTCGCTACTCGGGGGAGTGGGTCCCGCTCCAGAAGGCCGGTAGGGAGCTCTTCGTGCGGTACGAGCAGATCGTCCTCGTAAGCCCGAAGGCAGGCTGAGCGTCTCGCCCACGCACGCGGCCCGCGCGCCGTGTCCGGGCCTCGATCGAGCGCCTGCTCCACCATGTACCGGCCGAGCTTCCCTGAGGCTCCGACGATACAGACCGTCATAGCCGGCACCGCCTAGCGCGTGTCGGGATTTCGTCCACCCGGCGATCGTATGCCGGGAGGCGTCGACGGGCCCCCATGCCGCCTCGACGCCGTTCCTGGTGATCTGCATTCGAGCCTCTCCTACCGTCTCGTACCGACGACTAGGACTAACTCCCTTTGCTAGAAGTCGTGCGTGGGCGGATTCGTGATCGAGATCGACGATCCGCGGCGCGACGACGTCCGCCAGCTTCTCGAACAGCACCGGACGTTCGCCAGCGGGGCCATGCCGCCCGAGGGCGTGCACGTGCTCGATGCCGACGACGCCGGCGACGAGACACTCACGTTCGTCAGTCTGCGCGTCGACGGCGAGCTGCTCGGTATTGCGGCGCTCAGGCAGCTCGATGCAGATCACGCCGAGCTGAAGTCGATGCACACGTCGGCCGCGGCAAGGGGCCGCGGCGTCGGGCGTGCGCTGGTCGAGCACCTCGTCGCCGTAGCCGCCGCCCGCGGCGTGCGCCGCGTCAGCCTCGAATGCGGATCGGACGAAGCGTTCGTGCCCGCGCGCTCGCTGTACGCCTCAGCCGGATTCGAACCATGCGGCCCCTTCGGCGGGTATGAAGCCACGCCCGAGAACGTGTTCATGACGCGTCTCCTCGGTTAGCTGCCCTACCTCAGCCGGTGCCAGTCGAGAACGTCTACCCCGCCTCAGCGCCGTTCTTTGCTTCCAGGGTGCTCCGGATCGCCGATTACCCGACCCGGCGCGACCCTCGTCGATCGGCAGGCCCGACACAAGCGGGCTGCTGGCTAGTCGCGGCGTTGGACGAGCCGGCTCGCGCAGGTGTTGCCGCTATGAAACGCTGCTTCTGGCAAGAGCCTCGCGCGCGGCTTCATCGAATGGGGTCAGATCGAAGGGGACAAGCGCGCGAATGCGCTCGTCCTTCGCGACCGTCGGGTTCCGGAGGCCTTCGACTAGCGGCCGGGCCACATCGGCCCGCGCCGGTGTGACGAGCTCGATCCAGAGGGCCGAGAGCCACGGCGTCAGAAGCGGCACCTCGACCAGGCGGGGTGAGCGGCCCTTGATCCGCCCGACCCGTCTGATCATGTCGGCGTAGCTCATGACCTCGGGCCCGCCAACGTCGTAGGTTTGCCCTAACGCGTCCTCGTTTCCGCACACGCCGGCGAGATAGCGGACGACATCGATGAGCGCGATCGGCTGCGTCGGCGTCTTGGCCCAGCGCGGGAGGATCATCGCCGGGAGGCGGTCGACGAGCGCCGCGATCGTCTCGAACGCAGCGCTGCCTTTGCCTACGACCATGCCCGCTCGAAGCGTGGTCACGGGAACCGAGCCGGCGGCCAGTCGTTGTTCCGTCTCCCGGCGGCTGCGAAGGTGCGGCGAAAGGTCATCCGCGTCGTCGCCGAGCCCGCCGAGGTAAACGATCTGGCGAAGCCCCGCCTTCTCGGCGGCCCTGGCGAACCCGTCCGCGCTGCGCCGCTCGAGTTCCTCGAATCCCGCCTTGCCGAGCGAGTGCACGAGGTAGTACGCAGCCTCGGCGCCTTCCAATGCCCGGGCGACGCTTTGCTCGTCGCTCACGTCGGCGCGCACCCAGCGCACGCAGTGCTCGTCCCGGCTCTTCTCGGGCGAGCGCGATACCGCCGTGATGTCGTGGTCGCGGCTGAGCACGGTGACGAGCGCGGCTCCGATCGCCCCCGTCGCGCCGAAGACGACGACCTTCATACCCGCTCTCCGGGGAGAAGGGCGCGGAAGTAGCGCTTCGAGACGGCCTGGTGGAGGCGGCGCTGCACCTGCTCGTAGAGCGCGCCGGTCCACCCAGGCCGCCCCGGAGGGGCCGCGAACCGCGGGAAGAACCCCGTGATCGCGGAGGCGAGCGCGAGTGGCGGACCGGCCTCTTGCGAGAACGAAATGGTCCCACCGGCCCTACGCACGAGGAAGCCGTTGACGATGGGGTACGTACAGCGCACACCCTCGTCTGCGACCGTCCGCTCGGGAGGTCCGAAGGCGAGGAGGACGAGGCCACCGGGCCGCAGGCGCAGCTGCACGCTTCCGTCCGCGTTCACGTTCGTCGCGACGAGGCCGCGCATAAAGCGCTCGACCTCACGCCAGTAGAGGGCGCCCAGCTCTCCGGCGCCTTGCTCCGTGGCCTCGACGACCGGCGCCGGCGCAGCCATTCGCTGCTCCGAGTCGATCGCGCCGTCGTTACGGCGCTCGGAGGACGTCGACCAGCCCGAAGGTATCGCCCGCACAACGCGAGTCTAGGCTGGGTCTCTGTGCGCGGCGGCACGCACGCGGGTTGACATGGAAACGACGGCTGCTTGGCCTCGGAGGCGAAGCTGAGCGGCGAAACGAATCGGCCCGGGCACCGCCGCACCAAACCCCACCTTGGACCGCGCCCGGGCCGGGTGAGGCGGCGGGTCAAACGCCCGCTCGGCGCCGCCCGACCGTCAGCTGGCCACGGCGCACAGCGCAAGACCGGGAAGCTCGAAGCGGTCCGCTACCGCGAAATGGGCGAAGGCGCCCTCGACGTCTGTCTTGACCGCGGCCCGCTCGGGTGCGGGCAGCAACCGCAGTGCGAGCGCGACCGGACCGGCCGTGTCGGCGATCAGGCTCAGGTACCCGTTCACGTCCGGCACGGAGAAACGAACAGGGACCTCCTCGGTGCGGATGTCGGTGAAGCCGGCGTCTTCCAGCAGGGCGGTGGTGTGCTCCGGGCTCGCCATGCTGAAGGGTCCCGGGGCGGGCGGCGGCTCGAGCGGCGGGATGTGGCCGCGTTCGCCGAGACTCATTCCGATCAGCCCGAAGAACGGGTTGCGCTCAGGGGTTCCCCAGCCCGCGAGCGCGACGCGCCCACCAGGTCGCAGCACGCGCCGCGTCTCGGCGAGCGCCCCGGCGTGGTCCGGCATCAGCATGTAGCCGAAGCGGCAGAGGACGCCGTCGACCGAGTCCGCCTCGAGAGGCAGATTCTCCACATCCATGACCTCGTAGGTGACGTTCTCCACACCGAGCTCTTCGCCGCGGCGGCGCGCGGCGGCGAGCATCGCGGGCGAGAGGTCGGTCGTTATCAGCCGGCCGCGCTCGCCGACGGCACCGGCGGCCTGGAAGCCGGTCTCGCCCACGCCGGCGGCTAGCTCGAGCACCGTGTCCCCTTCCTGCGGACGAAGCTCCCTCACCATCCAGTTTCGGACGGGCGCACAAGCCCTCTCGATGTCCTCTCGGCGGCGCTCCCACGTCAGGGCGATTGCCTCGGCAATCTCGTAGTTGTCCGCCTGGAAGGCGGCGAGCGTCTCGGTTGTCATCGTTCCTCCCTTCGGCGCGTTGCGTCAGGAGGACGCTACGCAGGGCCCTCGCGCCGGGCAATCGGGAGTTCTCCCCATGCCACCAGCCCATGCTCCATGGCGAAGAGTGTCGCCCCCGCGCGCGTGGAGACGCCGATCTTGCGGTACGAGCTCTGGATGTGGTGGTCCGCAGTCTTCGCGGAGATGCCGAGCGCCCGCGCGACCTGCTTGGTCTGCAAGCCGCGAGCCAGCATGGCGACGACCTCGGCCTCGCGCTCGGTCAGGCCCGCGGGCCGCTCGAGCCGCGGGGCACGCTGTCCCGCCGCCTCGATCACCGCGACCACCGCGTCGGCGTCGAGCCTTCCGGCGCTCGCCTCGCGGGCGAGCTCGGCGGCGGCCTGCTCCGCTGAGAGGGCGTCGCGGTGCGGTCGCGGCTCGGTCATCGCGTGGTAGGCGTCGGCCGCGGCCACGATGCGGGCAGGAAACGTGAGCTCGGCGCCGGACGAGCCGCGGTGGTAGCCGGAACGGTCGAGGCGCTCGTGGTGGGCTCCTGCGATCGGCGCGAGCGCGGACAGAAACGGCGAGCGGGAGAGCACGCGCTCGGTCTGGTACGGGTGCAACCTGACGTGCTCCCACTCGTCGGAGCTCAGCGCCGCGGGCTTCTGCCAGATCCGAGGATGAACTGCGGCGCGCCCCAAATCGTGGACGAGCGCCGCGCGCCAGATGACGGCGACGTCGGCAGCGTCCAGGCGGCATCCCTGCGCTGCCGACCGCGCGAGCACCGCCACGCCGGTCGAGTGACCGGACAGGTACGGCGAGATCAGGTCGGCGAACGAGCCGAGGGCTCTCAGAGCCCCGTCGAGGGTCTCGGCTTCGAGCACCAAGCCGGGATCCGGCTCACAGGCCAGCGTTCCGTCCCAGGCGGACGAATCCTGCCCGAGCGCGAGGATTTCGGGGGCGCCGTCCGCGAGGCAGGCCGCGACCTCCAGGTCGAAGCCGTGGCCCGCGCGCTGACGCACGGTGCGGACGGCGAACGCCTCGCCGCCCAGCATGCGCTGTAGCGCCGCGTCGCGTGCCACATGCACGATCCGCAGCGCGAGCGGGATCTCGTGGGCCCGTCCGCGGCGCAGGGGACCCTTGCCGTCCCAGCGATCCGTGAGATGAACGAAGAGCCGGTGGATAGAGGGGGGCAATGCGAGCCGCTCGGCCAGCATCTGCGCCACCTCGCAGATCGCCGCGAGGTGAGGATCCCTCTCCCGCATGGCCTTCGGCAGCCGGCGGGCCACCTGGGCGGCGCGGGCGGGCGGGGAGCTGCCCGGCGTCGGGAGCGCGCGCAGGATCCCGGCCAGGATCTCTCGCTGCGACCCGAAGGTCGCCGGAAGAAGGTGCTCCGTTAAGGAGCCGCCGAAGATCGTCGTCGTGACGTCGGTGTCCGTCGTGCATCCGGAGTACATGAGCAGGCACGCGTAGTACGTCTGCGAGGCTGTCTCGTGGTCGACTCCGAGGCGATCGGCCAGCCGCATCGCGACCAGCGTGCTGTGAAGGCCTTGCTCGAACGGGAAGCCCATTCCCAGGTCGGTCGCCAGGCAGAGCGTCGCGGCCACCTCGGCCGTACGCACACGGTCGCGTCCGGGAGATGCCTGGGTCGGCACGCCGCGACGGTACCGGACGCCGAAAGCGGAGGGGGAGCCAGAAGGCTCCCCCAAGTCCTACGGATCGCCGACACGGATTGACCTGTGTGCCGCGGGCGAAGTGGACAAGCCGCTCATCGCAGTCCCGCTTCCGAAGGCAGGGGTGCCCGCTCGGCGCCGCGGGGTCGGTCGGTCTCAGGCCACGTCTCCAGCCCTCGTTCGGCGGCCTCGCCGAGGAGGTGCGCGGCCATGATGAGCGGTACGCGGCGAGCGGCCGGGTCTTACCCGGCCGCTCGCGGTTAAGCGCTCTCTTAGTGTCAGGAACCTCCGGCTCCGCGAGACGGCTCAGCCCGCGTCGGCGCGCCGGGCCTCCTCCCGCCCCGCCGGAACGCCTGAGCTACGCGGACGACGGCTGCTTGGCACTCTCGTTGCTGAGGCGCGTGGCGATCTTCTCGACCTCGCGCAGCGTCTCCTTCTCCTGCTTCAGGTTCTCGTCCAGCAGGTCGACCGCCTTGTCCTCGCCCATCGCCTTCGCCATCCGGCGAAGCCCCTCGTAGGCGGCGATCTCGTAGTTCTCGGTGCGGGCGGCTGCGCCGACGTCGACCATGTCGATCAACGAGCTGGAGCTCTCCTCGACCAACTGGTCGTGCTCGGACTTGAGCCCCTCGAAGCCGACGCACTTCTCCGCCTTCGGCTCCTCCCCGAGCAGCTCGAAGACCTGCTCGACGTTGGCCGCGTGCCGCCGGGTCTGCTCGAGGTGGCTCTCGAGCCCGCTGCGGAACTCCTCGTCGGAGACCTCGTCGATCAGCTTCGGGAGAACCTCGTCGCTCAGCTTGCGCTCGACGTAGAGGATGTCGCCGAGCTCGTGCAGGAAGAGCTCGCGCGGTGTGGTGAGTTCGGGCATTGAGCGTCCTTTCGCTTCGTGGTCAGCGAGGGGTACCCGCGCCGCCGATGCGGAAACCACGCCACTCGCGAGGGCCTCGGCTAGCCCAGGATCGTGTGGCTGGTTTTCGCCTGGTGCAAGGTGGGAACGACTCATGCCCAGGTCACGAGACAAAAGGGGGTCACCGTGGACGGCATGCGCGACAAGCTCGAAGGCAAGCTCAAAGAGACCGAGGGCAAGCTGACGGACGACGATCTCCGCGCGAAGCAGGGCCAGGCACAGCAGAAGGTCGGCGCGGGCAAGGAGCAGCTCGAGGACGCGAAGGACGAGGCACGCAAGCGCACCTGAGACGCTCGCGCAGGTACGCCGCAAGAGGGGGCGCTCGCCGAGCGCCCCCTCTTTCCATGGATTCGATGTGAAGTCGGTGCGTGGGCTGCGCCTTCGGGATCGGTGGCGCGGGACTACCGGTGGTGCTCCTCCACGATCATCCGCATGCACGCCAGCCGAAGATCGGACGCGCGAATCGAGCCTCCTTGACGGCGTCGCAGGCCTGGCGAGTGAACGCGCCGCTGGTCGCCCGAGTCGCCTCGCTGCGGTTGGTAACCGGGGTGCCTGCTCTGTGGTCGCCCGCTCCCCTCGACGCCAGATTCAAGTCGTGGGCGCCGCGCTCGCCGGCCTGCCGTCTTGCTGTGTGGATGAGCGCGCTGCCGGGCGGGTTAGCCGAGGCCGATCATCTCGGTGAGTCCCATTGTCTCGATCACGCTCCGTGTGTGCGGGTTCTCCGTCGTCACGCGGAGCGCACGCCCGCCCGCGCGGAGCCGCCGCGCCGCCTGGATGAGGACGTTCAGGCCGGTGGAGTCGATGAAGCTATCGCGGGAGAACTCGATCAGGACGTCCGCGTCACCGGCTGCCGAGGCGTCCGCGAGCACACGCTCGAGGTGAGACGCGGTCGCGAGGTCGACCTCGCCCCAGACGGACACGAGCGGCGTTTCATCGGCCAGCGTCTTGACGGCGATCCGAATGGGCGCGCCGGGGGCTTCGTAGTAGCTGCGATCCAAATCCCGATCTGGTACGTTGGAGCCCATAGACGACAAGAAACATACGACAAACAAGTCGCGAATGTCAAGTCGCGAAGACTCGAAGCCGTGGCGGTTCGTCACGAACCACACGCAGGTCCTCCTCTGCATCGCCCACGACGACGACGTCCGACTGCGTGACGTTGCCGAAAAGGTCGGGATCACCGAGCGAGCAGCGCAGCGAATCGTCGCCGACCTCGTGGAGGCGGGCTTCGTCCAGCGCAAGAAGCTCGGCCGCCGAAACCACTACTCGATCGACCGCCGCGCGAAGATGCGCCACCCCGCCCAGGTCAACCAAGAGATCGGCGAACTGCTCGACCTCCTGGGCTCCACGGAACCCGGCTAACATCGGGGCCGGCAAGTGCCGGCCCGACGGCGGCGAGCTACGCGGCGCCGGGGTCGTCGGGCCGCACGACCGCCGAGGCAGTTGGCTCATGATCGACCAGTCGGACAACGTCGAGGGGAAGGTCGACGCCATGATCCAGTCGATCCTGACCATCCAGGCGGGCCTCCGCAAAGGCGTTGCTCGTGGACGCTGAGCAGCTCGGCGCTGGCCGCCGGCAGATTCCTGCCGGGACAGTCAGTCGCCGAGGAGGCACCAGTCGGTCGCTCATCTCGTTCACTAGTCGAGTTCAATCGTCCACGTGCCCGTGTCGGGCACGATGTCCGGCGTGACCTCGGCCGGCTCGTTCTTGGCCTCGTTCCACTCGCGCGCGGCCGCGATCGAGATTGCGAGCGTTCCCGGGTCACCGAGCTCGTCCCGCGGGACGAGGAGCGAAAGCGTCGCGGCGTCGATCGCGATCGGGATGTCCGCCCGCTTCTCCCACGTGGCTTCGTCCTCCGATGCGCTGGCCGCGAGCCGCACGAGCATGCCCTCCTCGGACGGGCCGTGCGCGCCGAGGAAGTAGTCGGCTCCCCTCCACTCCCCGCCGGGCATGGCCGGTGGCGGACCCGGCGGCGGCACGTCGACGCCGATGAGGACCATGTCAATCCACCCCTCCTTCTCGCTTACCCGGAGGGGCAGAGCGGTCGCGAAGCGCACACGGAATATGATCGTCTCGTCGTCGCGTTCGACCGTGACGGCAACGACATCTGGCCATGTGGTTGCCGCAACATCGCCTGCAGGATCTTCCAGAGTCCTCTCGACGCTGCTGTCGCCCGAGGAACCGCATCCGGCGGCGAAAACCGCGGCAACGACAAGTGTCGTACAGAGGGCACGGACTGCGATGCGCATGTCGAACCTCGTCATCCAGGTAATGCCAGGATGACCGCGCGCGGCCCACTGCGCATCGAGGTTGATGCTGATTGTGCTGCGGCCTTCCCGCAGCCATCCTCTCGGTCGCTATGCCTGTCAAGGGCCCAACCGCACGAGGCCGAACCGTGCCAGCAAGACTCCGCTCTGAAATGGATGAACACGCGCCGACTACGAACCTCAGCGACTTGGAACGTGCGATGGACGCGCTGGCAACGGCTCGCCGCGCGGAAGCAGGGCTGATCGAAACCTGTCGCGCGAACAGTCGCGGTGCGTTCATCGGCGATTGCGGAACAGCGGTAGGGTCGTCGCCATGCCGTTCTCGCTCAGAAACCTCAAGCACGACCTGAAAGACTTCGGGTCCAATTTCGACGGTGCGCCGGAGCTGGAGTTCCGCCTGGCTACCGATGCGCTGGAACTCGAGCAGTCCGGCCTGAGTTACCAGCGCATCCCGCCCGGCTACCGGTTCCCGTACGGCCACACGCACAAGGAGCAGGAAGAGGTCTACGTCGTCGTGCGCGGGAGCGGACGGATGAAGCTCGACGACGAAATCGTCGAGCTCAGAGAGTGGGACGCGGTGCGCGTCGCACCCGGTACGTGGCGAGGCTACGAAGCCGGGCCCGACGGCCTCGAGCTTATCGTGATCGGAGCGCCCAATCTGGGCGAAAACCGGCGTGCTGACGTCGACGGACAGCGCGATTGGTGGACTGACTAGGGGCGCGAAACGCCTGAAGCGAGCCGCCGGAACCGTCTGTCCGACGACTCCAGAGCTCGCTCCAGAACTAACCCGATGGAGGCGGCGGGAATCGAACCCGCGTCCGAAGTCGCACCGTGAAGAGCCTCTCCAAGCTCAGCCCGCCCTTGCGTTTCGCCCGGCGGCCGGTGGGCTGGCGGACCTACCGGCGGGCTAGCCGATCCTGCAGAGTCCCGCCTCCGGCGATCAGCGCTCCTTCGGCGGCGAGCCCGTTTTCTGACGCCGGGCCTCCGATCCACGGGCCGAGACCGGAGCCGACGCGCTACCTAATTAGGCAGCGAGCGCGAGTTCGTTCTTGTTCGCACTTGCGTTGTTCCCGGTTGTTTTACGAGGCCGACCGGGGACCTCGGCTTGCAGCTCTTCCGGAGAACCGACCCCGTCGAAACCGGATCGCCCCCAGAGCTTGAAAGTATAGCCGCGAGGTGGCACACCCCCGGCTCACCCAGGCCCTCGTCCTGCGCGTCGACGCGGTCTCGAACGCCGCGCTCGCCGCCTTTCTGCTTGCCGCGACGTGGGACGCGCTCTACGACTTCTTCGGGCTGCCGCTGGCCGAGCCGCCCATCTACGCCCAGCTCCTCGGCGCGGCGCTCGTCGCCTTCGCGATCGTCGAGTGGAAGCTCGCCGGCACAGCCGCCGAGCGAGCTGTGACGCTGGCTGCGGCGGTCGGGAGCGCGCTCGCCGCCGGCGTCCTCACGATCTGGCTCCTCGTTGCGGACACGAACCTCGACACGCACGGCGAGATCGCGCTCTGGTCGGTGGCGGCTTTTCTCGCCGCCGCCGCGGCCGTCCACGCCGTCGTGCTCAGTCGCGGTCGCGGCTCTTGAGCGCGCGCTCCATCTGACGTCTCGCGTCGCGGTCGGCGATCGTCCGCCGCTTGTCGCGCACGTCCTTGCCGCGGGCGAGCGCGAGCTCGACCTTCGCCCGCCCGTCCTTCCAGTAGAGCCGCGTGGGGACGAGGGTGAGACCCTTCTCCGCCACCTTGCCGGCGAGCTGGTCGATCTCGCGCCGGTGGAGGAGGAGCTTGCGGTCCCGGTCCGGATCGTGGTTTGCGCCCGTCCCCTGCGCGTACTCGGGAATGTGGAGGCCGACGAGGTAGATCTCGCCTTCACGGACGTCGCCGAACGCGCGCTGCAGCGTCGCCTTGCCGTCGCGGAGCGACTTCACCTCAGTCCCGGTCAGGGCGAGGCCCGCCTCGTAGCGGTCGAGGAGGTGGTACTCGTGCCTGGCGCGGCGGTTCTCGGCGATCAGTCTGGTCCCTGCGGTCACGGACTGCATTGGACCAAAAAAATTCGCCGAGCCGGGTACGCTTTCGTCCAGCTCCCCGGCGAACGTTCCGCTTCCGCGTAGCGCCTACCGGTGAACCTTCGTCCTACTCGCGCCCCGTGCTCGGCGCAAGCGGCAACCTAAAGGGACCCGTCACTCCGTGCAAGTGGGTACCGAGGCCTTTCTTCGCAAAGTGCGGCAAATATTTCCGGGGGATCACGGGAGGGCGAGCTCGACCTTTCCCTCCCAGCGCTTGAGATCGGCGACCGTGACCTCGATCCCGTCGCCGAGGCGGTAGGACGAGCCGCCGCGACGGCCGACGAGAGCCGTACCGAACGGCGAGAGCTCGAAGTAGTCGCCCGGGAGGCGGCGGGCGGGCAGGTAGCCCTCGAAGACGCCGTCGAAGCGCACGAACACGCCGGAGCCGATCGCGCCGACGATCTCGCCCTCGAAGGTCGCGTCCCAGCCCTCCTCGAAGAGCCGGCGCTCGAGGAGCCAGGCCAGGCAGAGTTCGTCTGCTCGGTACTCGATCTCGGCCGCCGCGCGCTCGCGCTCGGACGTCCAGTCGCCCAGTTCAGCAAGGTCGCCGGGGGGCTCGGAGTCGAGCACGCCGAGCTCCCACAGCAGCGCTCGGTGCACGACGAGGTCGGGGTAGCGCCGGATCGGCGACGTGAAGTGGCAGTACGCCCGGCTGGCGAGACCGGAGTGGCCGAGGTTCCGCGGGTCGTAGCGCGCCTGCTTGAGCGCCCGGAGGACGAGCGCGGGGAACGCCTCCTCCCCGCGCCCCGACCTCTCGACGTAGCCGGCGACCAACTCGCTCGCGCGCGCCGCGAGCCGCGCCGCCTCGGCCGGCGAGAGGTGCTCGGGATCGGGCGGCGTCGGCACCTCGAGGTCGGCGAGCCTGGCGAGGAGCAGCTCGACTGATTGCGGGTCGGGACGCTCGTGCACGCGGTAGAGCGCGTCGCGCCGACGGCCCGCGAGCAGCTCCGCGACGGCCTCGTTGGCGGCGATCATGAGCTCCTCGACGAGCATGTGCGCGAGCGGCTCGCGCTCGATCCAGGCCCGCTCGACGCCGCCCTCGCCGTCGAAGGCGAACTCGACCTCGCGCCCCTCGACGCGAAGCGCGCCGCGTGCGAACCTCCGGTCACGCAGCGCCCGGGAAACCCGCTCGGCCAGTCGTAGGGCCTCCGTGAGCTCGTCGACCGCCCGCTCGTCGCCTGCCAGCACAGCCTGGGCGTGTCCGTAGGTGAGCCGCTCCCGGCTACGGATCAGGCTCCGGTAGAAGCGCGGTTCCCCGGGCTCCAGCGCGGCGTCGAACAGGAGCTCGACGGTGAGGCAGCGGCGGTCCTGGTGCGGGCGCAGGCTGCACCGGTCGTCGGAGAGCTCGTGCGGCAGCATCGGCGCGACACGCCCGGGGACGTAGACCGAGTTCCCGCGCTCGGCCGCGTCGCGGTCGAGGGGCGAGCCCGCCGGCACGTACGCCGAGACGTCGGCGATGTGCACCCAGGCGCGCAGGCCACCGCCCTCCTCCGGCCGGAACGTGAGCGCGTCGTCGAAGTCCTTCGCACCTTCCGGATCGATCGTGAACGCATAGAGGTGGCGCAGGTCGGCCCGGTCGGGCTCGTCATCGGGCGGAGGCGGCGGCAGCGGCGCGTGAGCCCCGCGAACGCCCTCGTGCCAGAGCAGGCCCTCGAGGACGGACTCGATGCGGCCGGCTGGGCCGAGGACGCGGTCGAGCCTTGCCCGCCCCCGGCCCAGCCGGACGACGACGAGGTCGCCCACGGATGCCTCGCCCGCACCCTTGCGGTCGATGACGACCGGGACGCCGCCCTCAAAGTACGGCTCGCCGACGAGGAGCCTGCCCTTCCGGGCCAGCTCGCAGACGAGGAGGTCCATCGTCAGCCGGCTCGGACGATCTCGGCCAGCGTCCGGCGGGCGATCTGCAGGGCCTCGTCCTGCTGAGTCACCGGATCGTCGACGGCGACGACGGACGGTTCGAACCCGAGCCCGGTGATGTCGGCGCCCGCCGGTGTCACGTACTTGGCGGTTGTCAGCTTCAAGGCCACTCCCCCGACGAGCGGCGCGATCGTCTGCACCGAGGCCTTCCCGTAGGTCCGCGCGCCGGCGAGGGTCGCGCGAGTGTGGTCGACGAGGGCGCCGGCGACGATCTCGGCTGCGCTCGCGGTGCCGTGATTCACGAGGACGACGAGAGGGAGCGTGGAATGGGTGGCGGCGCCAGTGACCCGGTACTCGTGTGCCTCCTCGTGCAGACCGTCCGTGCGACAGACGACACCGTCCTTGATGTAGACCGACGCGGTGTTCACCGCCTCCGAGAGAAGCCCGCCGGGGTTGTCCCGAAGATCGACGATCGCGCCTTTGGCACCCTGCTCGACAAGCTGAGACGTGGTCTGTTCGATGCGCTCGGCCGCTCCCGTCGAGAAGGAGAAGACGCGGATGTAGGCAAGCTTGTCCTTCTTCACCGTGAGCAGACGCGCAGCGATGGGCGGGACCTCGATCTCTCGCCGCACGATCCTCAGCTCGAGCGGCTTCCGCTTCGTGGGTCGCCGCAGCATGAGCGTCACGGTCGTCCCTGTCTCCCCCTTGACGAGCGCGAGCGCGCTCTCGAACGGAAGGCCGCGCACCGGCTCCCCGTCGACCCGCGTGATGGTGTCGCCCTTGCGAACCCCGGCCTCGCGGGCCGGGCCTGCGACGGCGGACGTGACCAGGAGGCCGGCGCGAGACGGCCCCACAGTCAACCCGATGCCCGAGTACGTTCCCTCGGTGTGCTCCCGGAGGCTCGCCTGCTCCGCCGTCGTGAGCAGAACCGTATGCGGGTCTTCCAGACCGGCGAGGATGCTCTTCACCGTCGGGCGCTCGAGCACGTCCGGATCGATCCAGCGGTAGTAGGCGGACGCAAGTTCCGCGCGCACCTCGTCGATCAGCCGGAGTGGCCTCTCGGATCCAACGGGAGGCGCCGACGCCCTGCCGGCGCCCTCCTCGGCTCGCGTGAGGAAGAACCCGAGGACGAAGGCGCCGACGACGAGTACGAGCGCAGCGAGATAGCCGGCGCCCCGTTTCACAGGCCGCCCGCCCTGGTCCGTACCGGGCATCCCGCGTGCACTGACTTCAGATTCGCAGAAAACGCCGCAGCGTGATACCGGAGCCCGCGGCTCCGACGAGAAGGCTCATGCCCACGAGGATGAGCGCCACGATCGGGAAGCTCCACGCCTGGATGTCGTCGGGGCTCTCGATCCGGCCCATGATCCCGGGCAACGCCAGCTCCTTGGCCAGGAGCAGGAGGATCACGGCGAGGATCGAGCCCACCAGGCCGCAGAGCAGGCCCTCGAGCATGAACGGCGCGCGGACGAACCAGTTCGACGCCCCGACGAGCTTCATCACCTCGATCTCGCGCCTCCGCGAGAAGATGGAGAGGCGGATCGTGTTCGCGATCAGGATCGTCGAGGCGACCAGGAGGATGATGCTCCCGACCAGGAAGATCGCGCCGATGATCGTCGCCACCTGGAGCACCCGCTCGGCCTTCTTCTCGCCGTACTTCACGGTCTCCACCCCGGCAGGCAGGGGACTCTGGAAGGCGGCCGCGATCGACTGCACCTGGTCGGCGTCGTGGGGGATCACCTCGTACGACGCCGGCAGCGGGTTCCGGACGGTCTCCTTGGTCAGCTCGGGGAACCGGTCCTGCATCTCCTCCCAGGCATCCTCCTTGGAGACGAACTTGTAGGACTTGACCTGGGGGTTCTGGTCGAGCTGGGCGCTGACGGCGTTGATCTCCTGCGGCTGGACCTCTCTGTCGCACGTCGTGTCGGTGCAGAAGTAGACGTTGACGACGAGGTCCTTCTTGACATGGTTCGTCCACGAGATCACCCAGCTCCCGAGCGCGATGAAGAGGCCAAGCAGGAACATGCCGATCAGCACGGTCATGACGGCCGCGATCGTGGTCGAGATGTTGCTGCCGATCGAGCGGAGCGCCTCGGCTAAGAAGAGCTTGGTTCTCATCCGTCGAGGTTCGTTCTCATCCGTAGCCGCCGCGGCGCTCGTCGCGGACGACGACGCCCTCTTCGAGGGCGATCACGCGCTTGCGCATCTTGTCCACCATCTCGCGGTCGTGGGTCGCCATGACGACCGTCGTCCCCGTCCGGTTGATGCGGTAGAGCAGCTGCATGATCCCGACTGAGGTGTCGGGGTCGAGGTTGCCCGTCGGCTCGTCGCAGATGAGCAGCGGCGGGTGGTTCACGAAAGCCCGGGCGACGGAGACGCGCTGCTGCTCGCCGCCGGAGAGCTCGTGCGGGAAGTTGTTCATCTTCGAGCCGAGACCGACGAGGGCGAGGATCTCGGGCACCTTCGCGCGGATCTGCGCCTTGGAGTCGCCCGTGACCTTGAGGGCGTAGGCGACGTTGTCGTATGCGGTGCGGTCGGTGAGGAGCTTGAAGTCCTGGAAGACGCAGCCGATGTTGCGGCGGAGCATCGGCACCGTGCTCCGGCGCAGGCGCGCGAGCTCGCGACCGCCGACGATGATCCGGCCCTCGGTGGGCTCGAGCTCCTTCAGGAGCAGCCGCATGATGGTCGACTTGCCCGACCCGGAGGGGCCGACGAGGAAGACGAACTCGCCCTTGTCGATGACGAAGCTCGTCTCACGGAGCGCGACGACGTTCGGGTCGTAGACCTTCGTCACCGTCTCGAAGACGATCATCGGCGTTCCGGAGGGCGCCGGCTCGCCCTCGAGGGGCTCGGCCTCGGCCGCGACGTCCTCGGCGGAGTCGCCGTTCAGCTCGGGCGTGGTCGTCCGCGCGGGATCTTCGACGTGTTCTGTGAGGTCTGCTTCCTGCACCGGTCTTAAGCGGCGGCGCCCGTCCCGAGGGCGCTCCGGTCGGCTTTCTGCCAGCTCACGAGTCTAGCGGAAGGGTCGGGCTGCACGGGAGTTCTATGCAACGGCTCCGGTGGCGTTAGCAAGGAGGTAGGCGCGGATGAAGCGGTCGAGGTCGCCGTCGAGGACGGCCTGTGCGTTCCCTTCTTCGACGTCCGTGCGGTGATCCTTCACGAGCTGGTACGGATGGAGGACGTAGGAGCGGATCTGGCTCCCGAAGCCGGTGTCGAGCACCTCGCCCCGCTCGCGGGCCAGCTCGGCCTCGCGGCGCTCGAGCTCGTGCTCGGCGAGGCGGCTCTTGAGGATCCGCATCGCGGTCTGGCGGTTGGAGAGCTGCGAGCGCTCGTTCTGGCACTGGACGACGATTCCGGTGGGGACGTGCGTGATGCGGACGGCCGAGTCGGTCTTGTTGACGTGCTGGCCGCCGGCCCCGCTCGCCCGGTAGGTGTCGATCCGGAGGTCGGCCTCGTCGACCTCGATGTCTACGTCGTCGGAGACGAGCGGGCTGACGATCACCTGGGCGAACGAGGTATGGCGCCGATGGGCCTGGTCGAACGGGGACAGGCGGACGAGCCGATGCACGCCGCGCTCCGCCTTCAGCGTCCCGTAGGCGTTCTCGCCCTCGACGGTGAACGTGGCCGACTTGAGCCCCGCCTCCTCTCCGGGAGAGACCTCGATCAGCTCCGTCCTGAAGCCGCGCTCCGCCGCCCAGCGCAGGTACATGCGGAGGAGGATCTCTGCCCAGTCCTGCGCGTCGGTTCCGCCGGTGCCGGCGTGGATGGAGACGACGGCGCCGCCGGCGTCGTACTCGCCGCTGAAGAGGGAATCCTCCTGGAGCCGGTCGAGCTGCGCGCGGAGGGCTCCGGCGTTCTGCTCGATCTCATCGAGCTCGCCGTCGTCGGAGGCGAGCTCCAGCAGCTCGGCCAGGTCCGCAGCCTCTCCGCTCAGCTGCTCGTAGCGCTCCAGGCGGCGTGAGAGACGCGCGTGCTCGGAAGAGACCCTGGCCGCGTGCTGCTGGTCGTCCCAGAACCCTGGCGCACCCATGTCCTCCTCGAGGGCAGCCAGGCGCTTTCTCAACCCGTCGGGGTCAAAGGTAATCACGGACCCAGTCCAGCTGGGTCCCGATCTCCTCGAGCTCTCGCTCCACCGCGCTGCGCTCGGCCATGGGATCGGATGGTAGCTGCCGGCCTTAACGGAGCTAGGCGCCGTGGCACTTCTTGTACTTCTTGCCGGAGCCGCACCAGCAGGGGTCGTTGCGGCCCACGCGCTCCTCAGGAGCGACGACCCGCTGACCCGTGGAGACCGTCGTCGCCGCTCCGGCACCGGCGCCCGCCGTGACGGCGGCGCGCGCGGGCTGTTGCGGCGCCGCCTGACCCGAACCCGCCGCGCCGCGAATCGCGTCCGAGCCGGCCGCGGACTCGTGCTCGTAGCTGAGACGGTCGCCGTTGGTCGCGGTGGCTTCCGCCTGGAGCTCGCCCTGCTCGGGCGGCTTTTCGATCTGGATGCGGAGCAGGTAGCGGACGATCTCCTCCTGGATCGTCGCCGTCAGCTCCTCGAACATCCCGTGGCCCTCGGACCGGTACTCGGACAGTGGGTCTTTCTGGGCCATCGCGCGGAGGTGGATCCCATCGCGCAGGTACTCCATCGACTCGAGGTGCTCGCGCCAGCGCACGTCCACGACCTGGAGGACGAGGTAGCGCTCGACCTCGCGCATGAGGTCGACGCCGTACTCCTCGACCTTCGCCGCGTACGCGTCCTGCGCGTCGTCCTGGAACTCCTCGATCAGCTCCTCCCGCGTCGCCGTCTGGCTCACCTCTTCGCGTGCCACCTCGGTCTCGTAGAGCGCCTGCATCTCAGTGAAGAGGCTGTCGAGATCCCACTCCTCCTGGTACTCGGACGCGGTGTGGTCGTAGACGATGCGGGCGATGAGCTCGTCCATCCAGCCGCCGATCTCCTCCGAGAGGTCTGCGCCCTCGAGGACATTTCGGCGCTGCTCGTAGACGACCATGCGCTGGACGTTCATGACGTCGTCGTACTTGAGGACGTTCTTGCGCGAGACGAAGTTTTGCTCCTCGACCTTCTTCTGGGCGTTCTCGATCTGCTTGGTGAGGATCCCCTGCTGCATCGGCTCGTCGTCCGGCAAGCCGAAGCGGTCCATGATCCGGTAGATCCTGTCGCCGGCGAAGAGGCGGACGAGCTCGTCCTGCCCCGACAGGTAGAAGCGTGACTCGCCCGGATCGCCCTGGCGGCCGGACCGGCCGCGCAGCTGGTTGTCGATGCGCCGCGCCTCGTGGCGTTCCGTGCCGAGCACGTAAAGGCCGCCGAGCTCGCGCACGCCCTCGCCGAGCTTGATGTCGACGCCGCGGCCGGCCATGTTGGTCGCGATCGTGACCGCGCCTGGCTCGCCCGCGTCCTTGATGATCTCCGCCTCGCGCTCGTGCTGCTTCGCGTTCAGCACGTTGTGAGGGATGCCCTGGCGCTGGAGCAGCGTGGCCAGGTACTCGGAGACCTCGACCGAGATCGTGCCGACGAGCACCGGCTGCCCTCGCTCGTGCCGCTCCTTGATGTCCTCGATGACGGCGTTGTACTTGGCATCCGCCGTCTTGTAGATGAAGTCGTTCTCGTCGGCCCTGACGACCGGGACGTTCGTGGGGATCTCGACGACGGCGAGGTTGTAGATCTCCTGGAACTCCTTCTCCTCGGTCTTCGCCGTCCCGGTCATGCCGGCGAGCTTCTCGTACAGGCGGAAGTAGTTCTGGAGCGTGATCGTCGCCAGGGTCACGTGCTCCTCGCGGATGGCCACGCCCTCCTTCGCCTCGATCGCCTGGTGGAGGCCCTCCGACCAGCGGCGGCCCTCCATGATCCGGCCGGTGAACTCGTCGACGATCTTGACCTCGCCGTCCTGGACGACGTAGTCGACGTCGCGCTGGTAGAGCGACTGGGCCTTGAGCGACTGGATCAGGTGGTTGACGAGCTGCGCGTTGCGCGGGTCGTAGAGGTTCTCCATCCCGAGCGCGCGCTCGACCGCGTCGATGGCCGTCTCGCGCGGCGAGACCGTCTTGAACTTCTCGTCGTACTCGTAGTCCGCATCGTCCTCCGTGCGCTGCTGGCCCTTGGGCACGAACTTCGCGGGGACACCGGTCAGTCCCTTCGCGATGCGCGCGAAGTCGTAGTACGTCCGCGCAGCGGTCTCCGGCTCGCCGGAGATGATGAGAGGCGTCCGCGCCTCGTCGATGAGGATCGAGTCGACCTCGTCGACGATCGCGTAGGCGTGGCTCCGCTGGACGGTCCCCTGCAGGGACGTCGCCATGTTGTCGCGCAGGTAGTCGAAGCCGAACTCGGAGTTGGTGCCGTAGGTGACGTCGGCGGCGTACGCCTCCTTGCGCTCGGCGAACGGCATCTGGTTGCGGATGAACGTCGCCCGCATGCCGAGCGCCTCGTAGACGGGCCCCATCCACTCGGCGTCGCGCTTGGCGAGGTAGTCGTTGACCGTGACGAGGTGGACGCCGGTGCCCGGTAGAGCGTTCAGGTAGAGCGGCATGGTGGCGACGAGCGTCTTCCCCTCGCCGGTCTTCATCTCGGCGATGTCGCCCTCGTGGAGAACGACCGCGCCCATGATCTGCACGTCGAAGGGACGCATCCCGACCGAGCGCTTGGCCGCCTCGCGGACGGCCGCGAACACCTCGAAGCTCAGCTCGTCGAGCGACTCGCCGTTCTCCAGGCGCTGCCGGAACTCGGCAGTCTTCGCGGCCAGCTCGGCGTCGGACAGCTGCTCGAAGTCGGGCTCGAGGGAGGTGACGTAGGCCGCCTGCTGGGCGAGGCGCTTGAGGCGGCGTCCTTCGCCGACGCGCAGGACCTTCTCGAAGGCGCCGTAGTTCTGGGGCATCGGTTCAGGGTAGCTGGCGGGGCACTAGTGGCTACAGAGGGTCGACGGTCAGCTCCCACCGGCCGTCCTCCAACCTATCGGCACGGGCGGCGAAAGCCTGAAAGCGCCCCGCGCCGAGGTCGGCGAGCCGGTCGAGGGCCTCGGCTTCGACGCCCTCCGGCGGCTCGGCCAGAACGTCCCCGTCCACGAGGTACATCGTCTCCCCCTCGGGCGGTACGGCCACCTCCAGCGTGAGGGCCGCGACGCCCGCGGGCAGCTCGACCAGCTCCGACTCGATCCGAAGGGCTCCCACGATCCACTCGGTCTCGTTCTGGCGCACTGCGCGCGCCGCGTACGGCGGCTCGATCCCCAGGTCCTTGGTCAGCTCCGCGAGCACGGTCGGCTGCACGTCCCCGATGACGGACCCGTCCCCGAGCAGGCGGAAGTCGATCTCCGCCTCGTCGGTTGCCGCGAGCTCACGCACCTCGACGATGGCGGTCGCGTCCCACTCCCGGGCGCGCGCCAGGCCCGAGACACCGGTCTCGACCCAGCGGAAGGCGCGGGGGTCGCGGATATCGTCGTCGGGAGGCACTCAGAGCTGCGGCTCGATGAGCCCGTAGTTCCCGTCGCGGCGCCGGTAGACGACGTTGACGTCGGTCGTCTCGGCGTTCTGGAAGACGAAGAAGTCGTGGCCGATCAGCTCGAGCTGGAGGACGGCCTCCTCCGGGGTCATCGGCTTCACCGGGAACTGCTTCGTCTTCACGATCACCGGGCTCTCCTCCTCGGCGACGACCGGGATCGCCTCCGTCTCGAAGCTTCCGGCGTTCGGGCGGGCATTCGACCTCCGCCGCTTGTCGCGGTAGCGGCGGGCCTGGCGCTCGAGCTTCTCCACGAGCATGTCGATCGATGCGCGCATGTCGGGCGAGCTCTCGCGCGCACGGAGCACAGGCCCCTTCGTCCAGATCGTCCCTTCTGCGATCTGGCTCTCCGCGATGGACGGGTTCTTCTCGACCGCGAGCTCGAGCTCGAGGCGGGCCGCGTCGTTCAGGTGCTTCTCGAGCTTCCCGAGCTTCTCCTGCGCGTAGGTCTTGAGGGACTCGCTGACCTCGACGTTCTTGCCCTTGACCTGCAATCTCACCGGAGCCTCCTCGTCGGGTCCACGCAGCCTAACTCCTAACGCACGGCCCGGGCGAAGGTCACCACGTGGACGCGGCGGGCGCCGGCCGCTCTGAGCTCGCGGGCCCCGGCCGAGACGGTCGCACCCGTCGTGTAGACGTCGTCGACGAGGCCGACGGCCGGCGGCGAAGGGCTGGTCGCGCGAAACGCGGCGCGGATGTTGGCGCGGCGCTCGGCCTTCGTGAGGCCGCGCTGCGGGCGCGCCCGGCGGGCGCGCCCGAGGAGGGCCGAGACGGGAATGCCCCAACGCCTCCCGAGCTCCCTCGCAAGCTCCTCGGCAGTGTCGACGCCGCGCCAGCCGACGCGGTCGCCGTCGCCCGGGACGAACGCGAGCGCCGCGACTTGCGGCTTCGGCACCGTCACGACGACGAGGTCGGCGGCGAGCCGCGCGACGTGACGCAGGCCACGCTCCTTCCACGCCACGACGAGGGCGCGACCCGGACCGTCGTACGCGACGGCGGCGCGGGCGGAGACAAAGGAGAGCCGCCGTCCGGCGCACTCGCCGCAGCGCTCCACGGTCCACGCGGTGGGGCATCCGCAGCGGGTGCAAAGCGTGCCGCCGAGGACGAGCAGCCGCCGCCTGCAGGCGGCGCAGAGCAGCTCCTCCCCGGCCCCGCAGGCGACGCACCGCTCCGGCAGCAGGACGCCCAGCAAGACGCGTCCGATCTCCATGCGGTCTGGATAGCGCGGCAGGACGCACGGGATCGTGCCGGTGTCGTGTCAAAGGACGACGGGTGCGCCCTCCTCGGCCGACCGGTAGAGCGCGGCGATCGTCCGCGCCTGCCCCACGGCATCATCGCGTCCCAGGAGCGGCTCGGCCTCGCCGGCGATGGCGGCGCTCATGTTCTCGAGCTCGAGCCGGTAGGAGTCCGCCGGCTCGAGCGCGATCGTCTCGACGCCGTCGTCGCGGTGCAGCTCGATCACGGGCGACCGCGCGTGCCAGGGGTCGTCCAGGAAGAGCGCCCCCTCCTCGCCGACGATCTCGAGCTCGTCACGGTCGTGGAGGATGAGCCCGCAGTCGAAGTGGGCGACGGTCTCGTCCGGGAAGCTCAGCATCCCGGCGAAGAGGACGTCGACGCCGCTTGCCCCAACGACTTGAGCGCCGTAGACCGTCTCGGGCTCCCCGGCGAGCAGGCGCGACCCGCTGACGCAGTAGCAGCCGACGTCCATGAGTGCCCCGCCGTCCAGGTGGGAGGCCAGGCGGACGTTCTCCGGGTCGTCGAGGCCGAAGCTGAAGGACGAGCGGACGACCCTGAGCGGCCCGACCGCCCCCTCCGCGACCAGCTCCCGCACCTTGGCCGTCTGCGGATTGTGGCGGTACATGAAGGCCTCCATCAGGATCCGCCCGGCCCGGTCGGCGGCGTCGAAGGCCCGCTCCACCTCCTCGGGCCGGCGGTCGAATGGTTTCTCGCAGAGGACGTGCTTGCCCGCCTCGAGCGCGCGGATCGACCACTCGACGTGGAGCGAGTTCGGCAGCGAGATGTAGACGGCGTCGATCTCCGGGTCGGTGAGGAGCTCCTCGTAGCTCCCGTACCCGCGCTCGATGCCGTTCTCCCGCGCATAGGCCTCTGCGCGACCCCGGTCGCGGCTCGCCACCGCGACGACGTCCACCCGGTCGGATTCGCGCGCTCCGGCGAGCACGAGCCGGTTGATGTGCGCGGTCGAGATGATCCCCCACTTCGTCGTCATTTCTCCTCCAAGGGTCGTAATGCCGGATAGAGAGCGCGGTAGCGCGCGTAGCCCTCCTCGTAGACCTGCTGCCCGTCTGCGTCCGGCTCGATCGTGTCGCGGACGCGCACGCAGGCGGCCACCGCCTCGTGGACGTCTGCGAACGCGCCACCCGCAACGCCGCCGAGGAGCGCCGCGCCGAAGGCCGCGCCCTCCTCGGCCGCGGTCCGCTCCAGCGGCAGCCCGAGGACAGACGCGACGATCGTGAGCCAGAGCTCGCTCCGGGCACCACCCCCGGAGACACGGCCGGCGTCGAGGCGGCAGCCGAGCGCCCGCAGGACCTCGAACGAATCCTTGAGACCGTAGGCGACTCCCTCGAGCACGGCCCGCACGAGCGCTCCGCGGTCATGTCGCAACGACAGGCCGACAAACGCGCCGCGGGCGTTCGGATCGACGTGCGGCGTCCGCTCGCCGGCGAGGTACGGCAGGAAGAGCAGGCCCTCCGCCCCCGGCCCCCAGTGCGCGGCCTCGGCGAGGAGGCGGTCGTACGGTTCGCCGGGAGCGAGGACGTCCCGGAGCCAGCGGAGACCCCCCGCCGCGGAGAGCATGACGCCCATGGCGTGCCAGGCTCCGGGCACGGCGTGGCAGAAGACGTGGGCGCGGCCGTCCTGGCCGCCCGGGGCACCGGGCAGGACGGCGAAGGCGACGCCGGAGGTCCCGAGGACGACCGACACCGGCCCCGGCTTGGTGACGCCGACACCCACCGCTCCGGCCGCCTGGTCGCCCGCGCCCGCCGCGACCTGAACGCCGCCGGCGGTCGCGCCGGAGGGAGACGGCGACTCG
>DATIBF010000059.1:0-21850 GCA_035457655.1 Gaiellaceae bacterium | reverse complement strand
TCCGGGCCAGCGGCATCTCGCGCGCCTTCGAGGGCGTGCGCGCGCTCGCGGGCGTGACGCTCGAGCTGCATCGGCACGAGGTCGTCGGCCTGATCGGGCCGAACGGCGCGGGCAAGACGACGCTCGTCAACATCGTTACGGGCTTCGACCTGCCGACCGCCGGCAGCGTCGAGCTTGCGGGCGACGACATCACCTCCTGGGCGCCGCACCGGCGGGCGCGGGCCGGGCTCGCCCGCACCTACCAGCACGGGCGCCTCTTCTCCGAGCTCTCGGTGCGGGAGAACGTCGAGGTCGCGGCGCTCGGCGTCCGCGCCTCGCCCCGTGAGGCGCGTCGGCGGGCCGACGAGCTCCTCGACCTGCTCGGCCTCGAGCCCCGCGCCGACGACCCGGCCGCGATTCTTCCGCACGGCGAGGCCCGCAAGCTCGGCGTCGCGCGCGCGCTGGCGACGAGCCCCCGCTTCGTCCTCATGGACGAGCCGGCGGCGGGGCTGTCGGAGGCCGAGGTGCCGGGACTGGCCGAGGTCGTCCGGACGGTGCGCGAGAGCCGCGAGGCCGGCGTGCTGCTCATCGACCACAACGTCGGGCTCATCCTCGAGGTCTGCGACCGCATCCAGGTCCTGGACGAAGGGCGCACCCTCGCCGAAGGCACGCCCGCCGAGATCCGCCGGAACATCGACGTCACCGCCGCCTACCTCGGCCGAACGCATGCCTGACCCGCTCCTCGAGATCCGCGGGCTCGAGCTCCGCTACGCGGGCGTCCCGGCCGTCCGCGGGCTCGACTTCCGGGTCGGGCGCGGCGAGGTCGTCGGCCTCGTCGGCCCGAACGGCGCCGGGAAGACTTCGACGCTGCTCGCGATCATGGGCGTCGTCGCTCCCCACAAGGGGGAGATCCTGCACGCCGGCCGTTCGCTGGCAGGACTGCCCACGGATGCGATCGTCCGCTCCGGCGTGGCGCTCGTCCCCGAGGGACGGCACATCTTCCCGGAGCTCACGGTCGACGAGAACCTCCGGCTCGGGCTCGTCGGCCGCCGCTCGCGGGACCGTGCGGACGAGGACGTTGCCCGGGTCGCCGAGCTCTTCCCCGTCGTCCGCGAGGACCGCGACCGGCCCGCGGGCCTGCTCTCCGGCGGCCAGCAGCAGCAGTTGGCGATCGCGCGGGCGCTCGTCGCGCAGCCCGACCTCCTTCTCCTCGACGAGCCCTCGCTCGGGCTCGCTCCGGCGGTGGTCGACGACGTCTTCGACGCCCTCGCCGAGATCAGGGAAAGCGGGGTCACGATCCTGCTCGTCGAGCAGCGGGCGCAGTTCGCCGTCGGCTTCGCCGATCGCACGCACGTGCTCGCCAACGGCGAGCTCAGGCTCACGCTCACGCCCGCCGACGCGCAGGACACCGCGCGGATCACGGCGGCCTATTTCGGATCGTGACGAGCGCCCTCCAGACCCTGATCGACGCGACCGCGCTCGGCTCGATCTATGCGCTCGTGGCCATGGGCATCGGCCTCGTGTTCGGCGTCATGCGCCTCGTCAACTTCGCGCACGGCGAGCTGATCACGGCCGGTGCGTACGCGCTCGCGCTCACCAACCACCTCCCTCTGGCCGTGAGCCTGGCCGCGTGCTTCGCGGTCGTCATCGGACTCGTGCTGGCGATGGACGTCGCGTACCGGCCCCTGCGCACGACGACGCCCACGACCATGCTGGTGACCACGTTCGCGGTCTCCTTCCTGCTCCAGGCGGTCGCCCTTCTCGCCTTCGGCGCGCGAGGCCAGAACGTCGGGGTGCTGCCCGAGTTGAACCGCGCCGTCTCGATCGGGGACGTGCGCGTCCGCTGGGTGACGCTCGTGTCGATCGCCGTCGGCGCGGTGCTCCTCGGCGCGACGGCGGCCGTGCTCGGGCGCACGGACATCGGGTTGCAGATGCGAGCGGCCGCGATGGATCCCCGAACGGCACAGCTGCTCGGAGTCCGCGCCTCGACGGTCATCCGCTTCGCCTTCGTCATGGCCGGGATCCTCGCCGCCTCGGCGACGGTGCTCCTGACCGTGCAGCGCCCGCTCGTGACCCCGAGCTACGGCTTCCAGCTCGTCATTCCCGCCCTTGTCGGCGTCGTCGTGGGCGGCATGGACCGGCTCGTGAGCGCGACGCTCGGCGGCTTCGCGATCGGCTTCGCCGCCGCGGTGCTCGGCGACGTCCTCCCCGCCGACGGCCGGGTCTTCCTCGACACGGCACTCTTCCTCCTCGTCATCCTCGTCCTGCTCGTGCGGCCGAGCGGGCTCTTCAGCCGGTCGCGGGCGGCTTGGGAGCGGCTGTGAAGCGCCTGGCCACCGGCTCCCAGCTGCTTGCGCCGGTCCTGCTGCTGGCGCTCGTCGGCGTGCTCGGGAACTTCACGTCGCGCTCCGTGCAGTTCCAGTTCCGCTTCGCGCTCGTCATGGCGACGATCGTGATCGCGCTCTACGTATTCATCGGGAACTCCGGCGTCGTCTCCTTCGGGCACGTCAGCTTCGTCGCGGTCGGGGCCTTCGCCGCCGGGCTGACGACGGTTCCGGAGGCGCTCAAGCTCTCGCTCAGCCCGGATCTCTTCCCGCTGATCGCGGGCGCCGAGGTCGGGAACGCGGTCTCCCTCGTGCTCGCCGCCGCCGTGGGCGGCGCCTTCGCCTTCCTTGTCGGCGTCCCGCTCATGCGCCTCTCGGGGCTCTCGGCCGGGATCGCCACGTTCGCCGTGCTCGTGATCACGAACAACATCCTCCGCAACTGGGAGGCGATCGGCCCGGGCGCGCGGACGCTGTCGCTCGTTCCCGAGACGACGAGCTTCCTCCAGGCGACTTGCGGGGCGATCGCGGTCGCCGTCGTCGCGTTCGCCTACCAGCGGAGCCGCTTCGGCCGCGTCTTGCGTGCTTCGAGCGACGATGCGGCGGCCGCGCAGGGCGCCGGGATCGAGATCCACCGCCAGCGCCTCCTCGCCTTCACGCTCTCGGGGGCGCTGGCCGGCTTCGCCGGCGGCCTGCTCGTGCACCTGCTTGGGAGCATCACGACGCAGCAGGTCTACCTCGACCTCGCGTTCGTGACGCTCGCCATGCTCGTGATCGGCGGCGTCCGCAGCCTGTGGGGCGCGGTCGTCGGCGCCCTGCTCGTGAGCGGGGTCAACTCCCTCCTCCTCACCGCCGAGGGCGGGATCGGCCTCGGCGTCGGCGAGCTGAACGTCCCCACCGGCACCCGGCTGGTTACGCTGGGCGTCGTCATGGCGCTGATCCTCCTCTTCCGGCCGCGCGGGCTCACGGGCGGCCGTGAGGTCACGCTCAGGCTCCCGCGTTGAGGGTCTGCGTCGTGGGCTGCGGTGCCGTCGGCTCGCTCTTCGCGGCGTCGCTGGCCCAGCTGGACGACGTCGAGGTCTGGGCCTTCGACCTCGACGCCGAGCACGTCGGCGCGATCCGGGAACGCGGCCTCCGCCTGTCCGGCGCCCGCGATCTGGTCGGCAGGCCGCAGGCGACGACGGACGCCGCGGAGCTCCCTCCCTGTGAGCTCGCGATCGTGGCGACGAAGAGCATGCACACGGAGGCCGCGATGGCCTCGGTCGCGCACGCGCTCGAGGAGGGTGCCGTCTGCTCCGTCCAGAACGGCCTCGGGAACGAGGAGGCGATCGCCGAGCACGTGTCCCGGGTGATCCGCGGCACCACCTTCCCGGCCGGCCACGTCGTCGAGCCCGGCCACGTCCACTGGGATGTCGAGGGCGACACGACCATCGGCCCGTTCGAGCCGAGCCCCGCCTCGAGCGAGGAGGTCGAGCGGCTCGCGGAGGCCTGTAGTCGCGCCGGGATGCCGACGTCCGCGGTCGCCGACGCCCGCGGCCCGCAATGGCGCAAGGTGATCTTCAATGCCGCCACCAACCCCGTCGGGGCGCTCACCGGGCTGACCCACGGCCGGGTCTGCGAGAACGAGGCGCTGCGCCGCCTCGTCAGCGGCCTCGTCGACGAGGGGAAGGCGGTGGCGGCGGCGGAGGGCATCGTCCTGGACGCCGACCCGGAGGAGCTGATCGACTATGCCGCCCGCCCGGACGTCGCCTACGACCACAAGGCGAGCATGCTCCAGGACGTCGAGGCACGGCGGCGGACGGAGGTCGACTACCTGAACGGCGGCATCGTCCGCTTCGGGCAGGCGCGCGGAGTGCCCACGCCGCTGAACGCGGCCGTGGTCGCGCTGATCAAGGGACTGGAGGCATCGTGGCAACAGTGAGCGCGGATGTCGAGCGGCGCTACCGGAACGTCCGGGAGGCCCTCGCGCGGAACGACCTGGACGCCGCCGTCGTCGCGGGCAGCGAGTACACGGGCTTCGAGGGCGCGGTGACGTACCTCTCCGGCTTCGTCATCGTCCACCGCTACGCGTACGTGCTCCTGCCGCTCGAGGGCGAGCCGGCGATCGTCTTCCCGAGCGAGGCGCGCTACGTCGGGGAGCACGGGACGACGTGGATCGAGGAGCAGGTCTTCGTCGACACGCCCGGCGCCTGGCTCCGCGAGCGGGCAAGGGGACGCGGCTGGAAGCGGCTCGGCGTCTACGGGCTCGACTACGTCATGCCCGTCCGTGACTACCGGGCGCTCGCCGACCGAGGGCCCGAGCTCGTCGCCTTCGACGTCGAGTTCGACCACGCCCGGGCCGTCAAGAGCGACGAGGAGCTCGCCTCGGTGCGCGACAGCGTCCGGATCAACACCGAGGGCTTCTGGCTCCTCCTCGAGGAGTTCGCGCCGGGGAGGACCGAGGCGGAGCTACTCGCCCCCTGCGAGCGCTACTTCGTCGAGCAGGGCTGCGGCCGGCTGACGATGGACATGGTGCTCGTCGGCGAGGGCGGGGCGGCCGAGCCGGAGTTCCGCATCGCGAGCGGCGAGCGGCGCATCCAGCCGGGGGACCTCGTCCTCCCCTCGCTCGAGATCGCCGGGCGCGGCGGCCACTGGGTCGAGGTCTCGCGCGCGATCGCGGACGGCGAGCCGCGCGACGACGCGAAGCTGATGCTCGAGGCCTACGAGGAGTACTACGAGGCGGCCAGATCGGCGATGCGGCCGGGCGCGTCCGCGCACGACGTCCACCGGGCGGTCTCGCGCGGCTTCGTTGACCGGGGGTTCGCCCTGGGGCACGTGACCGGGCACTCGATCGGGATGACCATGATCGAGTTCCCGAAGATCGGAGAGGGCGTCGAGACGGAGCTGGCCGAGAACATGGTCTTCTCGATGCACCCCCACGCGATCGCCGAGGACGGGAGGGCGTGCCTCTACATGCAGGACACGTGGCTCGTCACGGCGGAGGGCGGCGAGCCGCTCGCGGGACTGCCGATGCGGATCTTCGCCGGCGACGAGCGCCGCTCGGCCTAGCCGTCGTCGGGGGGCTCGCAGTCGCCGTCCGTCTCGGCGGCCGCACCCGGGAGGCGGGCGAGCAGCGAGGAAAGCGTTCGTCGCTCGTCCTCCGAGAAGCGTCCGATGAAGAGCGACTCGATGCCGGCGACGTGCGTGCGCGAGGCCTGGCGGAGCTTCTCGTAGCCGTCCGCGGTGAGCTTCGCGTAGGCGACCCGGCGGTCGGACTCGCACAGGACGCGCTCGACGAGGCCGGCGCGCTCGAGCCCCTCGAGCAGCCGCGTGATGCCCGAGGCGGTCAGGAGGACGGACTCGGCGAGGTCGACCCGCCGCATCCGCCTCTCCGGGGCGCGCGCAAGGTGGAGGAGGACCTCGTAGTCGTTGATCGTGAGCCCGTGCTCGGCGACGAGCTCGGCCGAGAGCTCGCGGGTCAGCGCCGCGTACGCGCGCAGGAAGCGAATCCACGCCTCGAGCCTCGCCGTGTCGGGCAGTGCCTGTGCGCCGACGGTCATGGTCGGACTGTAGTGGTCTCGTCAGCGAGCGCGCGGTGGAGGATGTCCCGCAGCGCCCGCTGGTCGGCCGCCGGAAGGGCTGCGATGACCGCAGGGGGCTCGCTCAGCAGCTCGATGACGCGCGCGCGGACCTCGGCGCCCTCGGGTGTGAGGACGAGCGTCTTGACGCGCCGGTCCCCAGCACCCGGCGTGCGCTCGACGAGGCCGCGCGACTCGAGGCGGTCGACGATCCCGGTGACGTTGGAGGCGTGGCAGTAGAGCGCCTCGGCGAGCGCGCTCATCGCGAGCGGCTCGTCCGGGTCGAGCCGGCGGAGAGCGTGGGCCTGGACCGGGGTGAGGTCGAGGTCCGCCAGCCGGGAGCTGAGGACTCCGTGCCTCGCCCGCGCCACCCTGAAGATCAGCTCCCACGCCTCCCGGGCGACATCCGTCGCAGGCTCCGCCGTGACCGCCATGGCTCCGATGGTACTTGATGAGGTAGATACTTGACAAGGTCAACTTTCTCGCTAGCCTGGCCCCATGCGCGACGAGCACGGAATTCAGGCGGAAGGCCTTGTGCGCGAGTTCAAGGGCGGGATCCTCGCGGTCGACGGGATCGACCTCGTCGTGGCGCCCGGTGAGATCTACGGCTTCCTCGGACCGAACGGCGCCGGCAAGTCGACGACCGTGCACATGCTGACGACGCTCTTGCCGCCGACAGCGGGCGTCGCGCGCGTGGCCGGCTTCGACGTCGTGCACGAGGGCGCGCGGGTGCGGGCGGCGATCGGCGCAGCGCTCCAGGAGGCTGCGCTCGACCCACTCCTCAGCGGGCGGGAGCACCTGCGCCTGCAGACGGCGCTGCACGGCATGCCCAAGGCGCGACGGCGGCAGCGGAGCGAGGAGCTGCTCGAGCGCGTCGGCCTGACCGAAGCTGCCGACCGCAAGGTGAAGACGTACTCCGGGGGCATGAAGCGACGGCTCGACCTCGCGCTCGCCCTCGTCCACGAACCGAGCATCCTCTTCCTCGACGAGCCGACGACCGGTCTCGACCCGCAGAGCCGGAACGCCCTCTGGGCTGAGGTGGCCCGGCTGGCGCGCGACGAGGGCGTCACCGTCTTCCTCACGACCCAGTACCTCGAGGAGGCCGACGTCCTCGCCGACCGGGTCGGGATCATCGACCACGGCCGCATCGTCGCCTCGGGCACTCCCGCGGCGCTCAAGGCCGAGATCGGCCGGCCGAGCGTCGAGGCCATTCCCGCCGACCCGGCCGACCTGGGCGCGGTCGCGCGGACGCTCGAGCGCTTCGGCGTCCCGGTCCCCGGCTCGCCGAAGGGCGCGTCGGTCAGGCTCGACGGCGGGGAGGAGGCGCTGGCCGACGTCGTCCGGGCGCTCGACGCCGAGGGACTTCACCTGCAGCACCTCCAGCTCCACGCGCCGACGCTCGACGACGTCTTCCTCGCAAAGACGGGGCGCTCGCTGGAGGGTGCCGGCGACGAGGCCGAGCCCGAACCGGAACCCGAGCCGGCACCGACCGCCGCATGACCGTCGCGCGCCCAGGGCTTGCCGCCGCGGGGGGAACCATGTTTCCCCCACGAGCCCCCTTCTTTGATGCAGTGAGGGAACCTCACGGTTCCCTCACACACTCTCCACACGGTCACGGGCCGTGCGGCCCGTGACCGGCAGCCCGCTCCTCCTCCAGGTCGGCTACCTCGCCCGCCGCTCCGTCGTGCGGACCCTGCGGCAACCGCTGAACGTCGTGCCGTCGTTCGTCTTCCCGCTCATCCTGCTGGCGGTGAACGTCGGCGGGCTCGAGTCGGCCGCCCGGATCCCCGGCTTTCCGGCCGACTCGTACCTCGACTTCGCCCTGGCGTTCACGTTCATGCAGGGCGCGCTCTTCGCCACGACCAACGCCGGCACCGACCTCGCGCGCGACATCCAGACGGGGTTCCTGAACCGCCTGGCGCTCACGCCGATGCGCAGTGCGGCGCTCCTGCTCGGTCAGCTCGCGGGCGTGATCGCGCTCGCGCTGATCCAGGCCACGCTCTACCTCACGGTCGGGCTGCTGGCGGGCGTGCGTCCCGAGAGCGGTCTCCTCGGCGTGTTCCTGATCGTGTTCCTCGGCCTGCTGATCGCGTTGGCGTTCGGGGCGATCGGCGCCTTCCTCGCGCTTCGCACCGGCTCGGGCGAGGCGATCCAGGCGCTCTTCCCGCTCTTCTTCGTCTTCCTCTTCCTCTCGTCCATGAACCTGCCGCGGAACCTGATCGAGATCGAGTGGTTTCGCACCGTGGCGACCATCAACCCGGTCTCGTATCTGATCGAGGGCATCCGGAGCCTGATCATCACGGGCTGGGACGCCCAGGCGCTCGCGCTCGGCTTCGGCCTTGCCGTGGGGATCGCCGGCCTGGCGCTGGCGGCTGCCAGCATCGCGTTGAAGGGAAGGTTGGCGCGCTCGTGAGGCCCTTCGTCTCCGTCGCGCTCGCCGTCGCCTGGCGCGGGATTCACAACGCGTTCACGAATCCGTCCATCCTCGTGCCCTCGCTCCTCTTCCCGCTCTTCTTCTTCACCGCGTTCGCCGGCGGGCTCTCGCGAGTCTCCGACGTTCCCGGGTTCGACTTCCCGGCCGGCTACACGGCCTTCCAGTTCGTCTTCGTCTTCCTCCAGTCGGCGGCCTTCGGCGGGATCTTCAACGGCTTCGCCATCGCGCGGGACTTCGAGAGCGGCTTTGCGCGCCGGCTCCTGCTCGCGGCGCCGCGGCGGACCGGGATCATCGCCGGCTACGCGCTCGTCGCGCTCGTCCGCTGGGCTGCGACGGCCTCGGTCGTCCTCGTCGTGGCGCTCATCTCGGGGATGAAGGTGCTCGGCGACCCGGCCGAGCTCTTCGCGCTCGTCCTCCTCGGCCTCCTCGTCAACGTCGCGGCCGTGCTCTGGGCGTCGGGGATCGCGATGCGCTTCCGCACCCTCCAGGCCGGTCCGCTCATGCAGGTGCCGGTTTTCCTGACGCTCTTCCTCGCCCCGGTCTACGTGCCGCTCGAGCTCCTGGACGGGTGGATCCACGCGGTCGCGTCCGTCAACCCCGCGACCTTCCTGCTCGAGGCCGGCCGCGGCCTCTTCGCCGGTCAGCCCACGGAGGTGGGCGCCGCCTTCGCGATAGCCCTGGGCGCCGTCGCGCTGCTCACCCTGTGGGCGCTCCGGGGCCTCCGGAGCGCGGAGTCGGCCGGCTAGGGCGGCGCAGGCCGGTTCCCATCGGGCATGTCCGGGGTCTGACCCTTTCCCTAGCCTGTTGGACCCGGCTTCTGTCCCTTGCGGGGCACCCCACGCCCGTCGGGCGCTAGGGCGTTATCCACAGCCTGCCGGGGGTCTTGCCGGCCGCGCGTGACATGTCTGGGGTCAGACCGGGGCGTGGCCCCTAGGCGATGCCCTTGCGGCGGAGCTCGTCCAGCGCGGCCTCGGTCTTCCCGAGCTCCGCCAGGCCCATGGCCAGCAAGACCTCGGGAGCTTTCGTGAACTGGACCTCCCGGTAGTCGACGACCTGAATCCGGTTTCCCCAGGGGTCGCGGAAGTCGAGGCCCCGGCCGTGGAGGATCTCGACGCCGGCCGCCTCCAGGGCGCGCCGCACGGCCTGCTTGTCGTCGACCACGAGCCCGAGGTGGCGGTGCGCGTCGGGCGGCTGGCTCCTATCCTCGCCGAGCGCGAGGAACTGGTCGCCCATGTCGACGAACGCCATGCCCGGCACACGCCCGCGGAGCTCTATGTCGAAGATCCGGCCGTAGAAGGCGAGCGCCTCCTCGACGTCCCCGACCTCGAGCGCGACGTGGTTGATGCCCACCGGGCGTGGACGCTCGCTCATACGGGTAGCGTGGGAAGGGACAGGCCCAACTCGACCGAAACCTTAACCACACAGCTTCGTGAGGATTTGATGAAGACTTTTTCGCCCCGGCGCATGTCCACCGATTAGCTCCTACAGTGATTGACTTGTCGACCATCGCTCGGATCGTCGTCGGCCTTCTCCTCCTCTGGGCCGCGGCAGCCAAGGTGCGGCGGCGGGAGGACCTGCCCGAGTGGCTGACCGCGTACGGCCTGCCCGCGCGCTACGCTCGGCCGGCCGCCTGGGCCGTCGTGGCGGCGGAGGCGACCGTCGGCGTTCTCCTCCTCGTCGGCGTCGGCATGCCGGCGACGGCCTACGCCGCGGTCGCCCTCGGCGTCGGCTTCCTCTCCGCGCTGGGTCTGGCGCGCCTCCGCGGCGTCGAGCGGCTGCGGTGCGGGTGCTTCGGCGCGTCCGAAGGGCGCACGACGCACCTCCTGCTCCGCGCGGCCGGGTTCACGGCGCTCGCCCTAGTGGCGGCGTTCGGCGGAAGCCTCGACCTCTCCGTCTCCGCCGACTCGGTGGTCGCGGTGATGCTCGTGCTCCTCTCGGGCGCTGTCGTCCTGCTGTCGCTGCTCGTCCTCGCGCTCTATCGCCAGGTGGGCGTGCTGACGCTCCGGATCGGGCCGAGGGTCCCTTTCGAGCTCGCCGAGGAGGGGCCGCAGCTCGGTCAGGCCGCTCCCGCGCTCGACGGTCTCCGCGGGCGGGGCTCCGAAGTCGTCTTCTTCTTCTCGTCCACGTGCCGCATCTGCCGCCAGCTCAGCGCCGGGGTGGCCGCGCTCGCGCGCCGGGGTCTCAAGGTTCGGGTCGTCGAGGAGGACGTCGAGGAGGACGCCTTCGCCCGCTGGAACGTTCCGGGGACGCCGTTCGTCGTCCACCTCGTCGACGGCGTCGTCGCCGCCAAGGGAACCGTGAACACGCTGGAGGAGCTCGAGACGCTTCTCGACACGGGCAGAGCCCGGGTTCATGCAGCCGCCTGAACGCGAGGCCTCCACGCTCGACCGGCAGGCGGAGAGGCTCTCGGCGAAGCTAGCCGAGTCGACGACGCGCCGCTCCTTCCTCGGGCGTCTGAGCGCCGCCGCCCTCGCCGTCGCCGGTGGCTCCGCCGTCGCCGCGGCCGTAAAGCCCGACGAGGCCGACGCCTTCCACTTCTGCGGCCACATCTGGACGACCGGTTCGTGCCCGAGCCCGTACCCGCCGCTTGCCCGGATCGACCGCAAGGGCTTTCCGCTCCACCCGCAGAGCGGCAGGCCGATCGACAACCTCGGCCGGATCGTCGACTCGGCCGGCCACGCGCTCGACGGCAACGGCAACCGGCTCCGAGGCCCGGACGGCGAGGTGCTGGCTCCGGCGCCGCGGACGCGCATCTGCGAGGACTGGACGGCCGAGGTCAAGGGGCTCAAGGACCTCCGCGTCCAGGGGGCCTGGTTTCGCTGCTGCGGCGGGCAGATCCGCAAGCTCGTGGATTGCTGCTCGCGCAGCCGACGCCGGATCAACGGCGACGCGTCGCTCGTCGGCTACTGCTGGGGCGGGCGCCGCGTCTACTGCGTCATGTACTACGACACGGGGCTGCCGTGCTGATTGAGATCGGAGTCGCGCTCGCGGCGCTCGTTGCAGGGGTCTCGGGCGCCTGGTCGCCTTGAGGCCTCTCGATGCTGGAGACCTTCACTCCCGCCGTGTGCGGGGGCCGCAAGCGCCAGATCGTCGCCCAGGCCCTCTTCGCGGCTGCCGCGATCGCGGCCGCCACGGCACTCGGCCTCGGGCTCGGCTTCGTCGGGAGCCGCGTCGGCGCCCGTGAGGCGGTGCTCGCGGCAGCCGCGCTCGCGCTCGTCGCGGCGGCGCGGGAGGCCGGGCTGGTGCGTGTCCCGCTTCCGCAGGCGCGGCGCCAGGTGCCCGACCGCTGGCGCTTCGAGCTGCCGCTGCCGGTCTGGGCGACCGGCTACGGCGCCGGGCTCGGCGCCGGCTTCTTCACCTTCCAGCCGGTCTCGACGTTCTGGGTCGCCTGTGCGGGCGCGCTCGCGCTCGCACGGCCTTTGCCGGCGGCGCTCTGCTTCTCGCTCTACGGCGCCGGCCGCGCGGCGATGGTCGTCTGGCCCCGGCGACCGGCCGAGGATCCCACCGCCGCCGTGGAGCGGCTCACCCGACGCCGCGGGGCTCTCCTCAGGGCCAATGCGGTCGCGCTCGTCGCCTGCGCCGTGCTGCTGGCCCTCGCACCGGCCGCCGGAGGGGCAACCCTGGTCGCCGGCTCGGCGCTCGATCCGACCGTCAGCGGCGGCGTGATCGCCTTCGAGACGAAGACCGGCGACGTGGTCGTGCGGCCTTCCGGCGAGCCGGACCTCGTCTTTCCTGACGCAGCGCAGCCGGCCCTCTCGGGCCAGTACCTCGCCTACGTCGACGCGGGCGGCATCCGCGTGCTCCGGTGGCGGGACCGTGCGGACGTGGCCCGCATCGACAGCCCGGGCGTCTCGCGGCCCGCCCTGGACTGGCCCAACCTCGCGTTCGTGTCCGTCGGACCCGACTCCAAGCGCCTGCTTGTGCGCAACCTCGAGACCGGCACGACGAGGTATCCGGCCAACGTCGCGCCGGGCGCCGACCTCGGGCGTCCGTCCCTGCGCAACGGAAGGCTGGCGTGGCACGTCGTGACACGGAACCGGTCCCGCATCTTCGTTCGGACGCTCGCAAGCAACACGAGGCGCTTGTTCGCCCGCACGGAGATCGGGAGGCTCAGCAACCCGTCGCTCAGCGGACGACGGCTAATCTGGGTGGACGCGCGTTCGGGGGTCACCTACCTCCGGCAGGGGCGGCTCGACTCCAAGAGCCGGCGGGTGCTGGCCAGGATCAGGGGCCGCGCGGCAAGCTACTGGACGACGAGCCTCGCGCCCGGGGCCGCGTACATGACGCGCTGGACGATCGCCTCGGGAGCGGCGGCCGTCTACAAGGTCTCCACGTAATCTGGGAGGGTTTGGCGAAACGCAGCCTGTGCCGCCGGGCTGCGCTGCTCGCCCCGAAGACTGCGTCCTCGGTTGCGCCCGTAGCCTCCGGCTAGGAGCGCGCCCTGCGTCCTTGTTTCGGAACGACCATCGCACCCCGACGACGAGCGACGTTCCGCCAAACCCTCCCAAGCGCCTCCCTCAGCTGGGGGACTGCAAACTCGCGGGCTGCCCGTATAGTCCGGTCTGATGGGCGTCCCGGCGCCCTTCGGGTAGAGGTTCGACAGGGAGATAAGCTTGCGGCCAGCAGTATCCATTCGTTCCCTCGTGCTTGCGCTTGCGGGCGTGCTCGCGCTGGCACTGGCCGCTCCGGCGGCGGCGGAGCGCTACGTCGTGCTCTACCCTGAGCACGGCTGGGGCGCTTGGGGCGCCAAGCACGACGTGGCGAAGGCCGGCGGATCGGTCGTCGCCGCGTACCCGCAGGTCGGCGTCGTCATCGCCGAGTCGGACGCCCCGGCCTTCGCGGAGACCCTCGGCGCTAACCGCCGCGTCGAAGGCGTCGCCTCCGCAGGGAGCGTCGTCGCGACCGCGACCGGCTGGGGCTGGGACGGCTACGGGCTGCCGAGCTCGCCGGTCGTGGACGCCGACACGTTCTCCCCGCTCCAGTGGTACTCGCAGCGGATCGACGCGCCCGCGGCGCACGCGATCACGGGCGGGAGCCCGAAGGCGCTCGTCGGCGTGATCGACACCGGCGTGGACGCGACACACATCGACCTGAGGGACAACGTCGATCCCTCGCGCAGCGTCTCCTGCGTCGGCGGCGTGGCGAACCAGGATCCGGCCGCGTGGAACGACGACTCGGGCCACGGGACGAACGTCGCCGGCGTCGTGGGCGCCGCGGCGAACGGCTACGGCATCGTCGGTATCGCCCCGAACGTCAGGCTTGCCGTGATCAAGGCGAGCGTCAGGAGCGGCGCGACCGACATGTTCCTCGCCGATGCGGTCATCTGCTCCTACGTATGGGCGGCCGAGCACGGCGTCGACGTGGCAAACTCGAGCTTCTCGGTGGACAGCGCGCTCAGCGGCGGGACGACCACGTTCTGCCGCAACGATCCTGCGCAGCGGACGATCATCAACGCCGTGAAGCGCGCCGTCGACTACGCACACCGTCGCGACGTCTCGATCGTCGCCTCGGCCGGGAACAACGGGCTCGACATGTCCGACCCTTCGCTCGAAGGCTGCAGTCGGCTGCCGAGCGGGCTGCCCCACGTGCTCACCGTCTCCTCGATCGGTATGAACGACGGGCTCGCGGCCGGGCCGCCCTCGAACTACGGCCTCGGCTTCGTCGACCTGACCGCTCCCGGCGGCGACTTCCTGCAGGGTGTTCCTCCGGCCGGCCTCGTGCTCGGCCCCTGGCCGGCCGCCTTCCAGGTCCCTCGCCTCCTTTGCGACCCGTGCACGGGGCCCGACGCCTCGTACTACCGTTACTTTGCGGGCACGTCCCAGGCGGCGGCGCAGGTGAGCGGCGCAGCGGCGCTCGTCGTCAGCCAGTTCGGACGGAAGAGCTGGTGGTCGGGCGGGCAGATGGATCCGGACCGCGTCTCCGTCTTCCTGCGCCAGACGGCAAACCAGCTGCCCTGCCCGGCCGCCGATGCCCGCTGTGTAACCGACGGCGACCGGAACGGCTTCTTCGGCTGGGGCGTCGTCGACGCCCTCAGCGCCGTGACGCGCGACAAGTAGCGCCTAGGCCGCTTTCACGGCGGCGACGAGCTTCTCGACCGAGGCCTTCGCGTCACCGAAGAGCATGGCCGTGTTCGGCCGGTAGAAGAGGTCGTTGTCGATCCCGGCGAATCCGGGGCTCATGCTCCGCTTGAGGACGACGACGTTCGCCGAGGCGTCGACGTTCAGGATCGGCATGCCGTACAGAGGGCTCTCCGGGTCCTCCCGCGCGGCCGGGTTCGTGACGTCGTTGGCGCCGATGACGAGCGCGACGTCGGTCCGGGGGAATTCCGGATTGATGTCCTCCATGTCGTAGAGCTGGGGGTAGGGGACGTTCGCCTCGGCGAGGAGCACGTTCATGTGCCCGGGCATGCGCCCGGCGACCGGGTGGATCGCGTACTTGACGTCGACGCCGCGCTTCTCCAGGAGGTCGGCGAGCTCGCGGACGTTGTGCTGCGCCTGGGCGACGGCGAGCCCGTAGCCGGGGACGACGACGACCCGGTTCGCGTACGCGAGCATGACGGCGCAGTCCTCGGCCGATACCTCGCGGTAGCTCTTTGCCTCGGCGCCCCCTGCCGCCCCCGCCGGTCCCGGAGTCGGCGCCGCGGCTCCGAATGCTCCGAAGAGGACGTTTGCCAGCGAACGGTTCATGGCGCGGCCCATGAGGATCGTGAGGAGCGTCCCGGAGGCGCCGACAAGCGTGCCGCCGATGATGAGCGCGGTGTTCTCGAGCACGAAGCCCGTCGAGGCGGCCGCGAGGCCTGTGAACGCGTTCAGCAGCGAAATCACCACGGGCATGTCCGCACCGCCGATGGGAAGGACGAGCAGGACGCCGAAGAGGAGCGCGCCGGCCACGAGCACGACCGCCCAGACGCCCGCCTCGGTCGTCCCCGCCAGCACGCCGACGGCCAGGAGCGCCGCGAAGAGGACGCCGTTCACGACCTGCTGCCCCGGGAAGACGAGCGGACGTCCGGGGAGAAGCTCCTGGAGCTTCCCGAAGGCGATGAGGCTACCCGAGAAGCTGATCGACCCGATCAGCGCCGAGAAGAGCATCGCGCCCATGTACTCGGGGAGGACGTGCCCGGACCCCGGTGCGAGCCGGTGGAACTCCGCCGCTGCGATCAGGGCCGCCGCACCTCCGCCGACGCCGTTGAACAGCGCCACCATCTGCGGCATCGCGGTCATCCTCACCATGCGCGCCGAGGCGACTCCGACGACGGTGCCGACCGCGACTCCGGCCGCGATCAGCCAGTACGAGTCGATTTCGGGGCTTGCGAGCGTGAAGCCGACCGCGATAGCCATCCCGACGGCAGCGACCACGTTTCCCGAGCGCGCCGTCGCAGGGGAGGAGAGTCGCTTGATGCCGACGATGAGGCAGACCCCGGCCGCGAGGTAGGCGAGGTTGATCGTCGTCTGCGAGATCGCGAGGATCACTCGGGTTCCTCGGGCCGCTCGGGCCGGCGCTTGAACATCTCCAGCATCCGATCGGTGACGAGGAAGCCGCCGACGACGTTGATGGTGGCGAAGACGACGGCTACGAATGCGAGTGCCTGCTCGAGCGACGAATCGGCGGAGCCGGCGATGAGCATCGCGCCGACGAGGACGATGCCGTGGATGGCGTTCGTGCCCGACATGAGCGGGGTGTGGAGCAGCGCCGGCACGCGGGAGATCAGCTCGATGCCCAGGAAGCCCGCGAGCACGAAGACCGTGATGCTGTTCAGGAGGGCCTGGCTCACGCCGCGCTCTCACGGGCTACTTTGCCCTCGTGCGCGACGCACGTCACGCGCACGATCTCGTCCTCGAAGTCGAGGGTGAGCGCGCCGTCCACGACGATCAGGCTCAGGAAGGCCTGCACGTTTCGCGAGTACATCTGGCTCGCGTGCACCGGCATCGTTGCCGGCACGTTCGTGAGGCCGACGACGGTCACCCCGTCGACGACGACCGTCTCGCCGGGCCTTGTCACGGCGCAGTTGCCGCCGGCCTCGGCGGCGAGGTCGACGATCACCGAGCCCGTGCGCATGCCGCCCACGGCGCTCTCCGTGATCAGCTCCGGCGCGGGGCGGCCCGGGACGAGCGCCGTCGTGATCACGGCGTCGGACTCGGCGGCGTGGTGAGCGATCAGCTGCTGCTCCCGCTCGTGCTGATCCTCGGCGAGGGCGACGGCGTAGCCTCCCACGCCCTCCGCTCCTTCGACGTCCAGCTCGAGGAAGGTCGCGCCGAGGCTCTCCACCTGCTCCTTTACGACCGGGCGCACGTCGAAGGCCGAGACGACCGCGCCCAGGCGACGCGCCGTGGCGATCGCCTGCAGCCCCGCGACGCCGGCGCCGAGGACGAGGATCCTGGCGGGCGGAATCGTGCCGGCCGCGGTCGTGAGCATCGGGAAGAACTTCCCCAGGTGCTCCGCGGCGAGGATGGCTGCCTTGTAGCCCGCGACCGTGCTCTGCGACGAGAGCGCGTCCATCGGCTGCGCCCTGGTGACGCGTGGGATCGAGTCGAGGGAGAACGCCGTGACACCGCGGTCGGCCAGGGAGCGGGTGAGGTCCGCGTCGACCAGCGGCTGCAGGAGCCCGACCAGCACCTGGCCGGCGCGCAGGCGCTCGACCTCTTCCGGAGAGGGCTTGCTGACCTTGCAGAGGACATCGGCCTCCGCGTAGAGCTCCTCGCCGTCGACGAGGCGTGCGCCGGTCTCCTCGTAGGCGGCGTCCGAGAAGGTCGCGGTCTCGCCGGCCCCCCGCTCCACCAGCACCTCGACGCCGTCGCCGACGAGCCGCCGCGCCGTGTCCGGCACGACGGCCACCCGGGTCTCTCCGGGAGCCGACTCCCTCGCGACACCTACCTTCATGCGTCGGGCAAGAGTCTAAGCTGCGCCCATGGACGGATGGCTGGAGGAGGCGCGGGCGAAGCTCGCCGACGCCGTGGGTGACGACGCCTCGGCCTACGATCTCTCCCGCGCCGAGATGGACGAGCTGCTCGAGCTCGCGCGCGTGGCCGCCCACGAGAGCGGCGAGCGCACGAACGCCCCGCTCCTCTGCTACCTGGTCGGGCTCGCGCGCGGCCGGCACGATCGCGAGCTCGCCGACCTCGTCGACGCCACGGTAGGCACGCAAGCGTAAGGTCCCGCGATGGGCGCGTTGGAGGGCAAGACGGCTATCGTCACCGGCGCCTCGAGCGGGATCGGGCTGACGACCGCCCGCGCGCTCGCGGCCGAGGGGGCCCGGGTCGCGCTCGGAGCTCGTCGCACGGAGAGGCTCGAGGAGGCGGTTCGGACCCTCCGGGGAGAGGGCCACGTCGTGGGGCCGCTCGACGTCACCGACGACGCCAGCGCCCGCGCCTTCGTCGATCGCGTCGTCGAGCAGCTCGGCCGCGTCGACATCCTGGTGAACAACGCCGGGCTCGCCCTCGGGCGGACGGCGATCGCGGAGGGCTCCGACGAGGACGACAGGGTCATGGTGGAGACGAACGTCCTCGGCCTCCTGCGGATGACCCGGCTGGTGCTCCCGCACATGGAGGACTGGCGCGGCCACATCGTCAACCTCGGGTCCTGGGCCGGGCGCGAGTCCTACGCCGGCGGCGGGATGTACGTCGGCACGAAGACCGCGGTCCGCGCTCTCACGGAGGTCATGCGCAAGGAGCTCGTCGGCCGGATCCGGGTGACGACGGTCGACCCGGGCATGGTCGGCGACACCGAGTTCTCCGACGTCAGGTTCGGCGGCGACACGGAGAAGAAGCACGCGGTCTACCGGGGCGTGCGCTACCTGACGCCGGACGACGTCACCGACTGCATCCTCTGGGCCGTCACCCGGCCCGAGCACATGGTCGTCGACGAGATCGTCGTCAAGCCCCTCCAGCAGGCGAGCCAGGACATCATCGTTCGAGACGACGGCTGATGGCGCTGACGATCCTCGAGGGCTCCACCTTCTGCGTCTCCGACGAGCTCGGGGACATCAGCGAGCCGACGATGGGGCTCTTCGCTCACGACACGCGCTTCCTCTCGCGGTGGGTGCTGACCATCAACGGAGCTCGGCCGCTGATGCTCTCGTCGCGGAAGGTGGAGTACTACTCGGCCGCCTTCTTCCTGCGCAACCCGGTCGTCGGCGACCTCGCGCACGACGAGATCTCGATCGCGCGAGAGCGCTTCATCGGCGACTCGATGCAGGAGCACGTCGTCGTCTCGAATCACGCGCCGAGGCGGGTGGCGTTCGATCTCGCGCTCGAGATCGGGAACGACTTCGCGGACATCTTCGCCGTGAAGGCGTACGACTTCGCCCTCGGTGACCCCGATCGCGCGGAGCCGCTTCCGGCGGGGGTTCCGGCCGTGTACGAGGCCGAGGACAACCAGTTCGTGTTCTCGGCGACCGAGAACGGCTTTCTCGGCCTGACGCAGGTCGTCCTCTCCGAGCGGGGCGTCGCCGAGGATTCGAAGGTGACCTACCGCGTCGAGCTCGGGCCGAGGGAGGCCTGGCGTCTGCGCGCCGACGTGATCCCGGCGACGGACGGTCATCGCATCGCCGTGCAGCTCGCGGAGCGGCGGTTCGGTGACGAGCTCGCGCGGGTCCGCTCCTCGCTCGCGGCCTGGCGGCTTCGCGTCCCGCAGCTCCGTGGCTCCTGGGACGACCTCACGCACTCGTTCCGGCAGTCGGTGGCCGACCTTTCCTCGCTGCGCATGGACGAGGACACCCGCGTGCCGGGGCAGCTTCCGGCCGCGGGGATGCCGTGGTTCATGACGGTGTTCGGCCGCGACACGCTGATCACGTGCCTGCAGACGCTCCTCTTCGGCCCGGAGCTCGCACAGAACGCGCTCGCGGTGCTCGCGGAGCTGCAGGCGCGCGACGACGATCCGGAGGCGGACGCCGAGCCCGGGAAGATCGTCCACGAGGTCCGCCACGGCAGGGGAGCCGAGGCCTGGTTCCCCCGCTACTACGGCACCGTGGACGCGACGCCGCTCTACCTCGTCCTCCTCTCCGAGGTATGGCGCTGGACGGACGACGCCGGCCTCGTCCGCGACCTGCGCGAGCCGGCGATGCGGGCGCTCGAATGGATCGACCGCTACGGCGACGGCGACGGCGACGGCTTCGTCGAGTACCGGCGGCGCTCGTCGCGGGGGCTCGTGAACCAGTCCTGGAAAGACTCGGGCGACTCCCAGCTCTTCCACGACGGCAGGCACGCCGAGGCGCCGGTCGCGCCCTGCGAGGTCCAGGGCTACGTCTACGACGCCAAGCTGCGGCTCGCCGAGCTCGCCCGTGAAGTCTGGCGCGAGCGCGAGCTGGCCGACCGGCTCGAGCGCGAGGCGGCCGAGCTGCGCCGGCGCTTCGACGAGGCCTTCTGGTGCGAGGCGCGCGGAGGCTACTACGCGCTCGCCCTCGACGCCGACAAGCAGCCGGTCGACTCGCTCACCTCCAACATCGGCCACCTGCTCTGGAGCGGGATCGTGCCGCCGGCGCGCGTCGATGCGATCGTCGATCAGCTCATGGGCGAGGAGCTGTGGTCGGGCTGGGGCGTCAGGACGATGTCCCTGGGCGACGGGGGCTTCAACCCGCTCGCGTACCACAACGGCACGGTCTGGCCCCACGACAACTCCCTGATCGCGTGGGGTCTCGCGCGCTACGGCCGCTGGCCCGAGGCGCAGCGCATCGTGAGGCGGCTGCTGAACGCCTCGTCGTACTTCGACCACCAGCTCCCCGAGGTCTTCGCGGGCTTCTCGCGCACGGAGACCCCGTTTCCCATTCCCTACCCCACGGCCGCCCGCCCGCAGGCGTGGGCGGCGGGTGCGCCCGTGCTCCTCCTGCAGCTCCTGCTCGGGCTCGAGCCGGACCGGCGGCGCCACGTCCTGGGCACGACCGCTCCTGAGGACATCCCCTCGTGGGCGGGCTCGCTCCGGCTCACCGGCGTGCGGGCGTTCGACAGGGCGTGGGACGTGCACCTGCAGGACGGGCGTGTCACTATCGAGCCGGCGTGAGGATCGCCGTCATCTCCCCGGTGTGGTTCCCGGTGCCGCCGTCGGGCTACGGCGGCATCGAGTGGGTGGTCTCGCTGCTTGCCGACGGCCTCGCCGTCGCCGGTCACGAGGTCAGCCTCTTCGCCTCGGGCGACTCGTTCACGAAGGCAGAGCTCGTCGCCGCGTACCCGGAGGCGCCGTCGGCGGACATCGGCAAGACGACGCCGGAGCTCCGCCACGCGCTCGCCTGCTACGAGCGAGCCGACAGCTTCGACATCGTCAGCGACCACTCGGGGCCCCTCGCGGCCGCGCTCGGAGGGGCCGTGGAGACGCCTGTCGTCCACACGGTGCACGGCCCTCTGGGCGGTGCGGACGGGGAGCTCTACGCGTCCCTCGCTCGCGTCTCTCCGCATGTCGGGCTCATCTCCGTGTCGCTCAACCAGCGGAAGCCCCAGCCGGACCTTCCCTGGGTTGCGAACTGCCACAACGCGCTCGACCTCGACGCGTACCCGGTGCACACCGAGCGCGGCGAGTACCTGCTCTTCCTCGGGCGGATGAGCGCGGACAAGGGCTGCCATCGCGCGGTCGAGGTCGCCAGGGAGGCCGGCCTGCCGCTCAGGATCGCGGGGAAGATGCGGGAGCCGGCCGAGCGGGAGTACTTCGAGACGTACGTGGCGCCGCACCTCGGCGACGGGATCGAGTACCTCGGGGAGACGAGCCACGGCAAGAAGGTGGCGCTGCTCCAGAACGCGCGCGCGACCCTCTTCCCCATCGACTGGGAGGAGCCGTTCGGCCTTGTCATGATCGAGTCGATGGCCTGCGGGACGCCGGTCATCGCCACCCGCTGGGGCGCCGTGCCCGAGGTCATCGAGCACGGGCGCTCCGGTGTGATCGTGGGCGACTACCGCGACATGGTCGGCGCGCTCGCCGACGCGGACCGGCTCGAGCCGCTCGAGTGCCGCCGCTGGGTCGAGGAGCATTTCTCCGCGACCCGCATGGTCGAGGACTACGTGGCCGCCTACGAGGCGGTCGTCTCGCGCGCCGCTGCCTGAGAGCCGGCCAGCGCCTGCTCGAGGTCGGCCACGAGGTCGGCAGCCGACTCGAGCCCGACCGAGAGGCGCACGAGGTTCCCCGGCGTGGCGAAGGAGGCCTCGCTGGTCGAGGCGTGCGTCATGCGGGCGGGAACCTCGATGAGGCTCTCGACGCTGCCGAGGCTCTCGGCCAGCGTCCAGACCCTGGTGCGCGTGACGAGGGCCTCGGCCTCCTCCACGGAGGCGGCGAGGAAGGAGATCATGCCGCCGAAGTCCCGCATCTGGCCCGCCGCGATCTCGTGGCCGGGATGGTCGGGGAGGCCCGGGTAGAAGACCCGCTCGACCGCGGGATTCTTCGAGAGGAAACCCGCGACCGCCCGCGCGTTTTCACAGTGGCGCTCCATCCTCACGGCCAGCGTCCTGACGCCGCGCAAGACGAGCCAGCAGTCGAAGGGCCCTGGGACGGCGCCGAGCGACTTCTGCAGGAACTTCAGCCGCTCCGCGACCGTGGGGTCGTTCATGGCGACGAAGCCGCCGATCACGTCCGAGTGGCCGCCG
>DATIBF010000058.1:0-14334 GCA_035457655.1 Gaiellaceae bacterium | reverse complement strand
AGGCGGTCGGCGTGGTCGAGGACGAGCGTGAGCTCGTCGGGCGCCCAGTCGTTCACGCGCAGGAAGTCGCGGCCCTTCAGGTGCGCGGGAATCACGCGCGCATCCTATCCTGCAAGCAACTTGACAATAATCGACTTAGGTTTTATCATTGTCTACGTAGCAATCGACGGAAGGAGGTCGCGAATCATGGCACTCGTACGCTGGGAGCCGTTCCGCGAGCTCGCCGCCCTTCAGAACGAGATGGGCCGGTGGATGGGGCAGCTCCCGGGGCTCACGCCCGGCAACGGGCAGTCCTCGAACTGGCTGCCCTCCGTCGACGTCTGGGAGACCGAGGACGAGCTCGTGCTGTCGTTCGACCTCCCGGGCATCGCGGAGGACGACATCGCGGTCGAGCTCGAGGACAACGTCCTCACCGTGAGCGGTGAGCGCCAACGCACGTCGGAGCACTCGAGCGAGCGCTTCTACCGGTTCGAGCGCCGCTACGGCACCTTCTCGCGGAGCGTCACGCTTCCGCCGGGCATCAAGGAGGACTCGATCAAGGCGGACTACAAGGACGGCGTTCTCGAGGTCCGCATCCCGAAGCCCGAGGAGCAGAAGCCGAAGCGGATCAAGGTCGGCTCGGCCGGCGCCATCGAGGGCAAGAGCACCCGCAAGGAGTAGCCCAGCTGCTCAGCGAGCCGAAGCCGGGGCGACCCTCGTCCCGGCTTCGCCGTTTCGAACCGCGTCGGCGCTCGTGATCAGCGCCTCGCCGCCCGTCTGCCCGACGAAGGCGAACGCGGCCTCGACCTTGGGACGCATGCTCCCGGCCGGGAGCCCGTCGACGAGCGCCCCGTCCCGCTCCGGGCTGAGCTCGGCGATCGGCTCGCCTTTCGCCCCGTCGCGCCCGAAGTCCCGGTAGACGCCGGGTACCTCGGTGAGGATCACGAGCCGCTCGGCGCCGAGGCCGACTGCGAGGAGGGCGGAGGCGTGGTCCTTGTCGATGACGGCGTCGATGCCGTCGAAGGCGTGGTCGCGCCGGACGACCGGGATGCCGCCTCCGCCGACGCCGACCACCAGCTGCCCCGACTCCAGGAGCGTCCGTATCGCTCCGAGCTCGACCACCTCGAGGGGCCGGGGAGACGGCACGACCCGGCGCCAGCCCCTGCCGGGCTCCTCCCTCAGCGTCCAGCCGCGCTCCTGCTCGAGCTCCCGCGCCTTGGCACTGTCGTAGTGCGGACCGATCGGCTTCGTCGGGTTCCCGAAGGCCTGGTCCTCGGGATCCACGGCGACGTGGGTGATCACGACCGCCACCGGTCTCTCCACCACCGGCAGGAGCTCGGCGGCGGCGAGCGCGCCGATCTCCGCCTGGGTCTGTGCGACTGCCACCCAGAGCGGGAGCGGGGGCGCCTCCGCCGCGCCCAGCTCCTGGCGGAGAAGCTCGTTCCCGACCTGCGGGCCGTTCCCGTGCGTGACGACGACCTCGCCCTCGAGCAGCGACGCCACCGCCGCGAACGTCCTGGCCAGGTTGGCGCGGTGCTCGGCGGCAGTTCCCCGCTCCCCGGGCCCGAGGAGGGCGTTCCCGCCCAGGGCAAGAACGGTCAGCATCGGCGCAGGCTCCTGTCCGGCTACGCCAGCGCCGTGGCCGACTCGATGATCCCGCGCCCCTCGAGGATCGACGTGAGCGTCGGCTCGCCGAGCTCCTGCAGGCGGTAGGTGACGCGGAGAGCGGGCTTGTCGATCGAGATCACGCGCCGCAGGTCGATCGGGGTGCCGATGAGGACGAGGTCGGCGTCGGAGTGCGCGATCGTCTCCCGCAGCTCCTCCATCTGCCGGCGCCCGTAGCCCATCGCCGGCAGGAGCTCGCTGACGTGGGGGTACGCCTCGAACGTCCGCTCGATGGAACCGACCGCAAACGGGCGCGGGTCGACGAGCGCCGCGGCGCCGTGCTGCTTTGCGGCGAGCACGGCCGCGCCGTAAGTCATCTCGCCGTGCGTGAGCGTGGGCCCGTCCTCGACGGCCAGTACGCGCTTGCCGCGGATCTCGTCGGTTCGGCCGTCCTCGACGTGGAACGGCGAGGCCGCCAGGACGACCTCCGCCCGCGGGTTGGCGCGGTGGATCGAGTCGAGCACGGCCTCGACCCCCTCGGGTGGCGCCGTGTCCGTCTTGTTGACCACGCAGACGTCGGCCATGCGCATGTTCGTCTCGCCGGGGTGGTAGCGGAGCTCGTGGCCCGGCCGGTGCGGGTCGCACACGACCAGGTGGAGGTCCGGCCTGATGAAGGGCGTGTCGTTGTTGCCGCCGTCCCAGACGATCACGTCGGCCTCCTGCTCAGCGCGGGAGAGGATGGCCGCGTAATCGATGCCCGCGAAGACGAGATTCCCCTCGGCGAGGTGCGGCTCGTACTCCTCGCGCTCCTCGATCGTGCACTCGGCCGCGTCCAGATCCTCGTAGCGCTCGAAGCGCTGCACCGCCTGCTGCGTGAGGTCGCCGTAGGGCATGGGATGGCGGAGCACGGCGACGCGCTTCCCGGCCTCGCGCAGGAGATGGGCGACGTAGCGGGTCGTCTGGCTCTTGCCGGAGCCGGTGCGCACGGCGCAGACCGCGACCACCGGCCTCTCCGAGGGGATCATCGTGGCCCGCGGGCCGAGAAGCGTGTAGTCGGCGCCCGCCGCGAGCGCCAGCGAGCCGACGTGCATGACGTGCTCGTGCGTGACGTCCGAGTACGCGAAGACGACCTCGTCCACCTCCTCGCGCCGCACGAGTGCGGCGAGCTCCTCTTCGGGGAGGATCGGGATCCCGTCCGGGTAGCGCTTCCCGGCCAGCGCCCCCGGGTAGACGCGCCCGTCGATGTCGGGGATCTGCGTCGCCGTAAAGGCGACGACCTGGACGTCGTCGCGCCCCCGGTAGACGACGTTGAAGTTGTGGAAGTCGCGGCCGGCGGCGCCGGCGATGACGACCTTCCTCGGATTCATACCGCGACCTCCTCCTCGATTCGCTCGCCCACCGCGGCCAGCTCCAGCGTCGTCCCCGCCACCTGGTCGAGCAGCTCGGCCGCCGTCAGCCGCTGACCCTCCGCCCAGAGCTCACGGAGGAGCGAGCCAGCCTCGGCGCGAGTGAACCAGGCCCGCCCGAGCTGCTCGCGGAGGTGGGACTCGATCTGCGTGTGGAACGCCCATGCGCGCAGATAGCACGTGCAGTAGAAGCCGTCGTCGACGTCCGCGAGGTAGTCGGCCTCCGACGGCTCGATCTTCGTCGCGTCGAGCAGCAGCTCGACGTAGCGGCTGCGCATCGAGTCGACCTCGACCTCGCCGTGGAGCTCCAGCTCGTACAGGAGCTTGCCCGCGTAGCGACGCACGACGTAGAGCAGGCTGACGGCGGATTCCTCGGCGAAGTTCTCCGGCTTGGCGAAGTCGAGGCGGCGGGAGAGCCACGCGGGATCGTCGACGAGGTGCTCGAAGAGCATCGCCCAGCCCTCGGTGACGGAGTTATCGCCGAGGCGCCTGAACTCGACCGGGAGGTCGCGCGAGACGTGGGCGAAGTGCTCCGCGTGCCCCGCCTCGTGGAAGAACGCGTGCCAGTCGTCCGGCCCGCCCATCGGCTTGATCACCAGCTTGATGCGGTCCGGAACCTCGATCGGGGCGCAGAACGCGCGAGGCGTCTTCTGCGGCCTTGGCTCGAGGTCGAGCTGGACGTTTTCCTGCGCGCCCAGGTCGATGCCGAGCCCGTCCAGCGTCCACTCGAGGGCCGGCACCATCCGGTTCGCCGGAAAGGCCTCGTCCCATTCGCTCCCGCGGAAGGCACGTAGCACATCGTGGCGGCGCGCCTCCTCGAGCGGCACGCCGACCCGCCGGCGCAGGAAGCGATCGAAGGCGGCGACATGCAGCCCTTCCGTCTCGTCCAGGAACGCCCTCGCCTGCGCGGCGAGCTCCTCCAGCGGGAAGCCGAAGCGCTCGTACAGCTCGCGGTAGGTGGTCGCGCCGAGCGCGCGCGTGCCCTCACGCCGCTTCGCGTCGAGCGCGATCCAGCTCGGCAGCAGCTGCTCCTCGGCCAGCTCGACTCGGGCCGCCTCGAGGCGCTCGCGCCGGCCGCGGTCCGGCTCGTTGGCGACGGTCGGCCGCAGCATCCGGTAGGGGATCTCCTCGCCGTCCACCGTTGCCGTAAGGGAGGCCTCGAGCCGGGCGATCGCCTCGGCCTCCCGGCGGGTGAGGTTCCCCAGGTACCCCTCGCAGGCGAAGTGCCAGAGCTCGACCTCGCCGGGGCCTCCCCCAGTGGCGTGCTCGGCCAGCCGCCAGGCCTGGTCGAGGGAGGTCAGGTCGGCGAAGCGCTCGTAGATCGGCTCGAGCTCGAAGCTCTCCTTCAGGCCCGCGTAGTGCAGGTAGTACTCCTCGTCCAGCGCCGCGATGAAGCGATCCGCCTCGTCGCGGTAGGCGTCGAGGCTGCTCGCGGGGGCCGTCGCCATGGGTCGCGTAGGATACCCGCCCGTGCGGGAGATCCAGGTCACGACCGAGCGGAAGACCCAGCTCCTGGACATCACCGCGAACGTGCGCGAGGCGATCGGCTCCGACGCGGAGGGAAGCGCTGCGCTCGTCTTCGTCCCGCACACGACCGCGAGCGTGACAATCAACGAGAAGATCGACCCGGACCTGCTCGACGACTTCGAGATGGCCCTGGCCGAGATCGTCGACGACGGCTGGTCGTGGAAGCACGTCGACGCCGACGGCCCCAACGCACCGTCCCACATGCGCGCGTCCCTCCTCGGCCCGCAGGTGCTCGTGCCCCTGCGTGAAGGTGATCTCGCGCTCGGGACGTACCAGGGGATCTTCTTCTGTGAGTTCGACGGCCCGCGCTCGCGGAAGGTGTACGTCTCGACCCTGATCTGATGCCCCGGCTCACCGCCGCCGAGCTCGCGAGCCGGGCCGGGCAGCCGCCTGCGCTCGTCGAGCGGCTCGTCGCGCTCGCGATCCTTCGCCCGCGCGAGCCGGACGCCTTCGGGCCCGGCGACGTCGCTGTCGTCCGGCTGCTTGCCGCCTTCGAGGAGAGCGGCATCGCGCTGGAGGACCTCGCCGAGGGAGTCGCCTCGGGGGAGATCGACTACGGCGTCGTCGGCCGGTACTTCTCCGAGGCTCCGGCGGCGACCGGGACGGTGGACGATCTGGCGCGCCGCGTGAACCGGCCGCCCGAGCTCGTCGTCCGCCTGCTCGGCGCGCTCGGCCTGCCCGTCCCCGGGCCCGGCGCCCCGATCCGCGACGACGAGGCCGAGACCGTCGCCGGGCTCGTCCACGCGTGGGAGCTGCTCGACGACGAGGAGCTGGTCCGGCTGGCCCGGTTCCAGGGCGACGCCATGCGGAAGGTGGCGACGGTGAACATCCGCTTCTTCGAGGAGCTCGTCCGCCAGCGTGTCTTCCGCATGGACGTCACCTGGGAGGAGGGGGCGGCTCTCGTCGAGGAGCTGGGCCTGCGGGCGACGGTCTTCAGCCGCACACTCGTCGACCGGCTCTACGGCCGTCACTTCGAGCACGCGCTGATCCAGTACATGGCCGACAACACGGAGGACTATCTGGACGAGCGGGGGATCCGGGCTCGGCCGGCCCGGCGGCCGCCGGCGATCGCGTTCCTCGACCTCTCCGGGTTCACCTCGCTGACGGAGGAGCGTGGCGACACGGCCGCAGCCGCCCTCGCCTCGCGGCTCGCGCTCGTCGTTGCCGAGGCTTCCCGCTCACACGGCGGCCAGGCGGTCAAGTGGCTCGGCGACGGTGTCATGTTCCACTTCGACGACCCGGCAGCCGCCGTCCGCTGCGCGCTCGAGCTCGTCCGCCGCGCGCGGGAGGCGCTCGAGATCCCGGCCCGGGTCGGCGTCAACTCGGGTCCGGTCGTCTTCCAGGACGGCGACTACTTCGGCCGGACGGTGAACGTCGCCGCCCGGATCGCCGACTACGCGCGGCCCGGCGAGGTGCTCGTCAGCAGGGCGGTGGTCGCCGCGGGCGCGCCGGGAGAGCTGGACTACGAGCCGATCGGCGAGATCCCGCTCAAGGGCGTCGGCGCCCCGGTGGAGCTCCTGCGCGCCCGTCCGCGCTGAGCGCTACCAGCCGCCGAAGCCGCTGCCGTGGTTCTGGGCGTCGAGCGGCGCCCGCTGCTCGGCTCTCCTCGCCTCGGCGCGCAGTCGCTCCTGGTCGGCTTCGCGGCGGATCCGCTCCTCCTCGGCCAGCTCCTGGTCGGCCAGCGGAGGCCGGTCGCGCCCGAGGCGTTCTCTGAGCCATCCGAGCATGCACCGAATGATACGCCGCGGCTAGGCTCTCCACGTGGCCGCGCCCGTCCGGAAGGAGCAGGAGCTCGAGCTCCGCATCGACTCCCTGGCCTACGGGGGCAGGGGCGTCGCGCGGCTGAACGGCTTCGTCGTCTTCGTCAACCGCGCGCTCCCCGGGGACGTCGTGCGCGCGCGCGTGACGAAGGTGAAGCGGAGCCACGCCGAGGCGGTCGCGGTCGAGGTCGTGGAGCCGGGCGCCCCCCGCGTGAAGGCGCCGTGCGCGCACTACCCGACCTGCGGAGGCTGCCGCTTCCAGGACCTCGCCTACGAGGCGCAGCTCGAGGCCAAGGCGCGGCAGGTCGCCGACGCGCTGCGGCGGATCGGGGGCTTCTCCGCCGTCGAGCTCGAGCCGGCCGAGGCGGCGCGGTCGGTCTTCCACTACCGGAACAAGCTCGAGTACTCCTTCACGACGCTGCCGGACGAAGCGGTCGGGCTCGGCTTCCACCGGGCGGGCCGGTGGGACGAGGTGCTGGACGTCGAGCGCTGCTGGCTCACGACCGACCTCGGCAACGGCATCCGCGAGGGGGTGAAGGCCTGGGCTCGCGCCCAGGGGCTGCCCGCGTACGACCAGGAGCGGCAGGAGGGCTACCTCCGCCACCTCGTCGTCCGGGAGGGGCGCAACACCGGCCAGGCGCTCGTGGTCCTCGTGACGGCGCCCGGCGACCTGGCGGGCGCGGAAAGCCTCGTCGAGGCGCTGCGCGCCATCCCGGAGGTGTGCTCCGTCCACTGGGCGGTGAACGACTCGCCCGCGGAGGTGACCAACCTCCCCACCGACCTGCTCTGGGGCGAGGAGGCGATCGAGGAGGAGATCCTCGGCCTGCGCTACCGCGTGCGGCCGAACGCCTTCCTCCAGACGAACACCGAGATGTGCGAGGTGCTCTACTCCGTCGCGCGCGAGGTTGCGGGCCTCACGGGCGACGAGACCGTCTACGACCTCTACTGCGGGATCGGCACGATCGGGCTCACGCTCGCGGGCGACGCGCTCACGGTGTGGGGGATCGAGTCCTCCGAGGAGTCGATCGCCTGTGCCGTCGAGAACGCCGAGCTCAACGGCCTCGCCAACGCGGCGTTCTTCGCCGGCGACGTCGGGCGCGACCTCGACGAGCTGCGCGACCGCGCCGGCCCCCCCGACGTCGCCGTCGTCGACCCACCGCGCGCGGGCCTCGCCGGCAAGGCCGTCCGCAGGGTGGGGGAGCTGCAGGCGCCGCGGCTCGTCTACGTCTCCTGCAACCCCACCACGCTCGCGGGAAACGCGAAGCAGCTCGCGGCGGACTTCGGCTACCGGCTCGAGCGCGTGCGGCCAGTGGACATGTTCCCGCACACGCCGCATGTGGAGACCGTCGCCCTCTTCACGCGGGCGGCCGCGCCATCTCCTCGAACTGCCGCGTAGCCTCCTCGGCGCTCGGAACCGTGAGCACGTTCTCGGCCGCGAGCGCCTCCGCGTCCGGGAAGCCGGTCGCGCGGATCGCTTCGGCTGCGGCCTCCAGGTCGTAGTCGGTCCGCCGGAGCTCGACGTCCGGGCCGAGCAGGAGCCAGTAGGCGCCCGGTCTTGCCTCGTAGGGCATGCCGACGCTGCCCGCGTTCACCAGGCGCTTGCCCGCGATCCGCCGGTCGAACTGGACGTGCGTGTGGCCGCAGACGACGACGTCCTCCTCGACTTCGGCGACCGCGGCCGCCACCCGCTCCTCGGGCGAGATTGCGGTCAGGATCTCCTCGTCGCTCCGCGGCGAGCCGTGGCAGAAGAGGACCGGGCCGAGCCCGTCCACCGCGACACGCTGTCTGTCCGGCAGCGCCGCGAGCCAGGCACGCTGGCCGCGCTCGAGCTGTGCTCCCGACCAGCGCGTCCGCTCGGCCCACAGGTCGCCGCCGCCGGGAGGGTCGGCGATCTCGCGGTCGCCGTTCCCGCGGACGAACAGCGCCTGTTCGCCGAGCGCCAGCAGCCGTTCCAGCGTCTCCCGTGGCATGGGTCCGATGGAGACGTCTCCGCCCACGACCACGGCGTCCACGTCGACGCTTTCGACCTCCGCGAGCACCGCCTCGAGCGCGGGCAGGTTGCCGTGGACGTCGTAGAGCGCCGCGACCCTCACGGAGGCTCCGCGGCGCGGTCGGCCCGCATCCGCCTCCAGATCAGGTCACCGTTCGCGACGATGAAGGCAGCCGAGAGGAGTGGCAGCGCCGGGAGGCCGCTGATCTCCAACGCCACGGCGAGAGCGAGAGTGGCCGCGAACGAGAGTGCCATCAGAACCCACGTGAGCGCCGGCCGCAGCCCGAAGCGCACCGTCGCGCCGAGGAAGAGCGCGAAGAAGAGAACATCGGGCAGCCCCAGCTGCGCGGAGTTGTGCTCGCCGGGAATGGGAAACGCGATCGAGAGCGCGTTGAAGATCTGCGGCTGCTCCTCGACGATCACCTTCGTGGGGCCCCGGAAGACCGAGTAGGTGTCGACGGGGATGATCAGGAGCGAAACGAGCAGCACCCAGCTCACCGACTCGAAGAACGCGAGGAACCACCAGCCGGCGGCGGTGACCGCCGCGAACTTGACGAAGTTCGCGGCGACGTCGAGCCCCACGAGCTCGAACAGGACCGCGAGCACCACCAGCGCCACGACGGCGCCGCCGAGCGCGGCGGTCGGAGCGATGCGCCAGAGCGGGAGCGCGAGCCATGTCAGGGAGAAGAACGCCGGGATGAGGACGAGGCCGATGAACGCGACGTCGGCCCAGAGGCCGAGGTCGGGGAGCGACTCCGAGATGCCGTAGTAGACGGCGAGGAGCGTGAGGACGCCTAGTACGGCGGCAGCTCGGACCACCAGGGGCCGAGAGCCTTGAACGCCTCCCAGAAGACTCGCTTCGTCTTCTGCTCGTCGAGCGACGCGTCGACGTCCGGCGTCACCAGGGCGTCGATCGTCGGCGTGAACCGCTGGATCTCCCCCGGGCGGTCCTCCACCTCCGTCGCCAGCGGGAACCTGACGGCGTTCAGGCATGCCAGCGCATCTTGCCCCATGATCACGACGATCTTCGGCTGCACGACGTGGAGCTCGCGCGCGAGCCAGCCGCGCGCGTCCTCGTCGGCGACCCCCTCGAACTTGACGCAGTTCGTCCCGTAGATCGCCATCGGATCGACGTGCAGGCGTTGGATCGACTTCAGCACCGCCTGCCCAGAGCGTCCGAAGAAGGCGACGCCCTCGTGGATCTCCGCCGTCTGCGGCGCGTGTTTGAGCAGCATGATGTCGGCCAGCGGGTGCCCCGACCCGAGGACGGGCACGCGGTCGGGGCCGGCTGCCTGCGCGATCTCGTGGCCGAGCTCGTTGATCTCGGCGATCGCCTTCTTCAGGTAGCGCTCGGAGATGTCGTCGGCGGACACGGGCACGGGGTCGCGGACGGTATTCGGGGTCCCCTCGGCCTCCTCCTACCTCGGGGCCTGCCCGGCGAGGCCTTCCGGGGCTCTCGGGGCTGCAAAGCTGACGCCGAGCCGCGTCCTCAGTCGCCCCCATGCCGGATGGCATGCGGGCTCTCTGCGTCCTCGCTCGACGCGCTTTTCGCCGCCGAGAGTCGACGAAAACCTCACCGGGCAGGCCCCACCGACGCCTTCGTCCTACGTTCTCTGGCCTGTGCGACCCACTTGAGCCCCTGGAGGTAGAGCAGGGACTTGGGCCGCCGAACGATCTCGGCGCTGCGCAGGCTGATGAGGAACTCCTCGGCGGTCTCGAACGCGCGGAGGCGCACGAGGCCGGTACCGACGCCCTGGAGCACGTGGGCGTCGGAGCCGGCTCCCATCGTGAGGTTGTACTTGCGTGCAAAGCGCAGGGCCTCGTCGTTGAAGCCCTCGAAGAGGAGGCGGGCGTTGTAGACCTCGAAGACGTCGATCTCGGCCAGGTGCCGGTGGAGCGTCCCCGCGTCCGGAATCGTGTGCAGACGGTCGAAGGGGTGCGGCAGGTAGACGACGCCGCCCTGCTCGCGGATCGCGGCGAGCGTCTCGGCCCAGGACATCCCGCGCGGGATCTCCTCGTCGAGGAAGAGGCCGATCACCTCGCCGGCTTCCGTCTTCACCTCCTCTCCGGGAATGACGGTGAGCGCCCGGCTGCGCGCGAGCTCCACCGCTTCCTGCGCGCCCGAGAAGACGTTGTGGTCGGTGATCGCGATCGCGCCCAGGCCGATTCGCTCCGCGTGGTCGAGGAGGTCAGGCACCGGCACGGCGCAGTCGTGTGAGTGCTCGGTGTGCATGTGCAGGTCCGCGAGAACGAAGGGCCGGTCCGCGAGCGGGTCGCTCGTCGGGACCGGGCGCACGCGCCGCTTGCGGAGGACGGCGCCGTAGACGCGCTCCAGTTCCTCGGCCAGGCGGCCGAAGCTCTCGGGCTCGGCCCGTCTGCGCGCCTCGGCTGCGCACCGCGCCCGCCAGCTCTCGTCCTCCGCCAGCCGCGCGAGCGCCGCGGCGACGAGCTCCGGCTGGTCTTGGGAGCCGGGCGGGTCGACGAGAGCCACGCCCGCGGCCTGAGCCTCGAGGGACAGCCGGGCGTTGGCCTTCGCCGCCGGGACGAAGCCGGCCGCGCCCGCCAGCTCCAGCGCGCGCGATTGCGCGTCGAGCGCCGTGCGGACGAGGACGCGCCCGCGAAGCGCGCGGGGGACGTACGGTCGGCCGGCAAGCGGCTTCGTGCGTAGGACGACGAGCTCCCAGCCGGGCAGTGCGCCGAGCGCGCGGAAGGCGGCCCGCAGGCGCGGCAGCTCGTCCGGTCTCCATTCGGCGATGAAGCGCCCACGCGGCGGAGCAGGCGCGAACAGGTCGAGGTCGACCCCGAGCGGGAGCACGCGGTAGTCGCCCGGAAACCGCGTCGCGGCCGCCTCGGCGGTCGCTCGGCTCGTGGCGGTGAGGGCATCCACGCGGCCGAGGAGCTTCTCGCGTTGCTTCCTCCCCGGCGGGTAGCCGAGCCGCTCCGGCGAGTGGAACGTGGCGACGGCCAGCCGGCGCGTGTCGCGGAGGGCGAGGTAGGAGAGGCTGGGCACACCCGGCTCGTGCACGTGGACGAGGTCGAAGCGGTCTCGGGTCAGCGCCAGCTCGAGGTTGGCGCGGACGCCGATCGGCACGCCGAGGCTCGAGCGGCGGGAGACGGGTACCGAGGGGCCGAGCGCGACGACGCCCTCGAGCTCCGTTCCTTCGCGGCCGAGCCGCTTGAGAGCCCGGCGGCCGGCCGCGAGCTCCGTGGCGCGACCCGACGGCGCCAGGACGACGACCTCGTGCCCGCGCCGGCGAAGCTCGGCGGCCGCGCCTGCGACGTGGTCGTTGACCGCGTGGGGGTGCGACCACGAGAACGGTGTGACCATGCAGATGCGGAGCTTCACCAAGCCGATTCTACGGCTCCCCTTGAAGGCTCCCGCGAGCCGCGGTACGGTCGCACATTCAACCCCGTGGAGAGGAGTGACCATGTGTCTTCCGGGCACTGCCGAGATCGTTCGTAAGCACGTCGAGGCGGAAGGGGCGCCGAAGGTCGACAGGCGGACGGCGCTCCTCGGCGCAGCCGGTGCTGCCTTTGCTGCCAGCTTCCCCGCCAGCGCGCTGGCAGGCGGGCGAAGTCGCAAGCGAATGGCGGACCTGACCCACACGTTCGCGGCCGGCTTCCCCGTCTTCAGCTTCGATCCGCCGGCGCGAAGAACGCTCGTCACCATTCCGGCCAACGGCTTCTACGCGCAGGAATGGACCTTCGGCGAGCACTCCGGCACCCACATGGATGCCCCTGGGCACTTCGTCCTGGGCGGCCGTCTCTCGCCCGAGATCACGCTCCAGGAGCTGATCGTCCCCATCGTCGTCATCGACATCATCGAGCGCGCACGCGAGGATCCGAACGCGATGGTCGAGCTCGACGACGTGAAGAGGTTCGAGCGGCGCCACGGCCGCATTCCGAGGGGCGCCCTTGTCGCCGCGGACTCGGGGTGGGCCGAGAAGGTGGGCGACCCGCTCGAGTTCAAGGGTGGTTCCGCGTTTCCGAACTACAACTTTCCAGGCTGGGGCGAGGAAGCCGCCCTGTTCCTCGCCGAGAAACGCGACATCACCGGGATCGGGATCGACACGCTCAGTCTCGATCCCGGCAACTCGTCGACGTTCCCCGTGCATGTCAACTTCCTCGGGACCGACCGGTACGGGCTCGAGAACCTCGCCAACCTCGGCAAGATCCCGCCGCGCGGGGCGACGGCCTATGTCGGCCTGATCCCTTGGGAGGAAGGCTCCGGCGGCCCGTGCAGGGTGATCGCCACCTGGTAGCCGCGGCGACCGCTTGAAGGTTGGAGGGGCCGGCTTGTGCCGGCCCCTCCGTTGTCAGGCCTTCGCCGGCGTCTTCGCCGTCTTGCGGGCGTAGCGCTTGATGAACGACTCGACGAGGTCGTGGGCCTCGTCGTCGGGGATCTGGTTCGGGGGTGACTTCATCAGGTAGGCGCTCGGGCCCTCGAGCGCACCCGACACGCCGTGGTTCAGCGCCAGCTTGGCGAGGCGGACGGCGTCGATGACGATGCCCGCCGAGTTGGGGGAGTCCCAGACCTCGAGCTTCAGCTCGAGGTTCAGCGGGACGTCGCCGAAGGACGTGCCCTCCATGCGGATGTAGGCCCACTTGCGGTCGGTCAGCCACGGCACGTGGTCGGAGGGGCCGACATGGACGTTCCCGGCGCCGAGGTCGTAATCGAGCATGGACGTGACCGCGTTCGTCTTCGAGACCTTCTTCGACTCGAGACGCTCCCGCTCCAGCATGTTGAGGAAGTCGGAGTTGCCGCCGACGTTCAGCTGCATCGTCCGGTCGAGGTGGACCCCCCGCTCGCGGAAGAGAGAGGTGAGCACGCGGTGGGTGATGGTCGCGCCGACCTGGGACTTGATGTCGTCGCCGATGATCGGCAGTCCGTGCTGCTCGAACTGCTTCCCGAAGTAGCCGCCCTTGGCGATGAACACGGGCATGCAATTCACCATGGCGCAGCCGGCCTTGAGGATCTGCTCCGTGTACCACTTGGTCGCCTGCTCGGAGCCGACCGGGAGGTAGTTGACGACGACGTCCGTGTTCGTCTCCCTGAGGATCTCGACGACGTCGTCGGTGTCGCCGGGCGCCTTCTCGACGACCTTGGAGAGGTACCTGCCGATCCCGTCGCTCGTCATGCCGCGCGAGACGGTCACTCCGGTCTTGGGGACGTCGGCGAACCTGTAGGTGTCGTTCGGGGCCGCCCAGATCGCCTCGGCGAGATCCTTGCCGACCTTGTCCTTCGTGACGTCGAAGGCGGCGGTGAACTCGACGTCGCGGATGTGGTAGCCGCCGAGGTCGACGTGCATGAGGCCCGGGACGAAGGTCTCGGGATCGGCGTCCTTGTAGTACTCGACGCCCTGGAGAAGCGAGTTGGCGCAGTTGCCCACGCCGATGACGGCCACCCGGACCTTGTCCTCGGAGCGGACGCGCCCGTTGGCCTTGCCGTTCGTGCTTGCCATTGCTTCCTTTCGTCGGTCCGACCGGAGGGGAATCTCGAGCTCGTCTGCCAGCGCTTCGAGGATCACGTCGTTGGCGTGGGCGCCCGTTCGCGCGGCCTCGGCGTCGATCGCCTCCTTGAGCCCCTCGGGCATGCGCAGGAGCGTGATCCCGCTCGCGCCGGCGAGCGGGCTGCGGCGGCCCGTCGGGGAGTAGGGAACGCCGAAGCGCTCGGCCAGGATCCCCGTGGCGAGGTCGTTCAGGTTCCCTCCGCGGCGCGCCACCTCGCGGACGAGCGCCTGCTTGAGGGAGGACGGCATCCGAACGAGGACGCCACGCCTGTTAGAACTGCTAGCAGCCAAACTGCTAGCACGATAGCAGGTTTGCGCTACCCGCGCTCGGCGAGCTGCTTGCGCACGAAGAGAATGCGCTGCAGGACCGTCAGCCACGCGGTCGCCGTGAGCACGGAGACGACGTAGGGAAGCGACCCGAAGGGCGCGAACGCGAGCCCGACCGAGATGACGACGACCCGTTCCGCCCGGCTTCCGAAGCCGACGTCGCCCTTGAGGCCGATCGCCTCCGCGCGGGCTCGCGTGTAGCTGACGAGGAACGAGCCGCCGATCGCGGC
>DATIBF010000057.1:0-2115 GCA_035457655.1 Gaiellaceae bacterium | reverse complement strand
GACCTCCCGCCCCAGGAGGCGGCGCAGTTTCGCGACGGCGGCTCCTCGGCGCTCGAGGACGTCGTGCGCCGGCTGGTGTCCGTGCTCGACCTCGTCACCTTCTTCACGGCCGGCGACAACGAGGCGCGTGCCTGGACGCTGAGGAACGGGAGTACGGCGCTGGACGCGGCCGCCTCGATCCACACCGACATGGCGCGCGGCTTCATCCGCTGCGAGGTCATCCGCTGGGACGACCTCGTCTCGTCCGGCTCCCACGCGGAGGCGGCGCGGCGGGGGCTACAACGGCTCGAGGGAAAGGGGTACGTTGTCGCGGACGGCGACGTCCTGAACATCCGTTTCAACGTCTAACACTGCGACCCCGTACTTAATGGAACGTCAATGAACGCTAAACCTATATTGAGGCGTCCATGAGCAGCTTCGAGCCCGAGCGGCGGCGGGACGGCGAGCGGATCCAGCGTGCGGTCGGCGTCGCGAACAAGCTGCTGGAGAACATCGACCTCGTCGTCCGCGGCAAGCAGGAGGAGATCAGGCTCGTCCTGACGGCCCTGGCCTGCCGGGGACACGTCCTGCTGGAGGACGTTCCCGGCACGGCGAAGACCGTTCTCGCACGCGCGCTCGCCCTGAGCATCGACGGCGCGACGCCTTCGCGGATTCAGTGCACGCCTGACCTCCAGCCCACGGACGTCACGGGCCTCTCCGTCTACAACCAGCGCGAGCGGGACTTCGAGTTCCGTCCAGGGCCGATCTTCGCCAACGTCGTCCTCGTCGACGAGATCAACCGCGCGATGCCGAAGACGCAGTCCTCGCTGCTCGAGGCCATGGCCGAGACGCAGGTCACCGTCGACGGCACAACGCGCGAGCTACCGCAGCCTTTCCTGGTGCTGGCGACGCAGAATCCGATCGAGCTCGAGGGAACCTTCCCGCTGCCGGAGGCCCAGCTCGACCGCTTCTTCCTCAAGACCGCGCTCGGCTACCCAGAACCGGAGCAGGAGCTCCAGATCGTCCGCGACCAGCGACACGGGCATCCGATCGGCGACCTCGGGCCGGTCGTCTCGCTCGCCGAGGTCGAGGAGCTCCACCACGCGAGCGAGGAGGTCTACGTCGACGAGCTGATCCAGCGCTGGGTGATCGACGTCGTCCGCGCCACGCGCGAGCTCGACACGGTGGCGATCGGAGCCTCCGTGCGGGGGAGCCTCGCGCTCGAGCGTGCAGCGCGCGCCTGGGCGCTCCTGCACGACCGCGACTACGTGATTCCAGAGGACGTCGAGGAGCTGTTCCTCCCCGTCGTCGGCCACAGGGTCCTCTTCACCCCGACCTTCCTCGTCGAGATCCGGAAGCACGGCCGGAAGCAAGCTGCGGCGCGGTTCGTCGAGCAGTGCTTCGAGGTGGCCCCGCGGCCGGAGGCCGCGCTCAGCGGCGAGGTCCTTCCGATCGCCGGTGAGCGGGGCGACTGATCTCACCTTCCCGCTCGTCCCGCGCCGGCGGCTGATCGGCCTCGCGTTCGGCGCCGTGACCAGCGTGCGGCGCGGAACCGGCTCCGACGTCGCGAGCTCGAGGCCGTACCAGCCCGGAGACGACGTCGACACGATCGACTGGGCGGCGTCGGCCCGCCTCTCCTCCGCCAGGGGCACCGACGAGTTCGTGGTGCGCGAGCGGTACGCGGAGGAGGCGCCGCGGGTCGTGATCGTCGCCGACCGGAGGCCGGCCATGAGCCTCTACCCGGCCGACATGCCCTGGCTCTCGAAGCCCGAGGCGATGGTCGCGGCCGGGAACCTGATCGCCGACAGCGCCGCGAAAGCACGCGGGCTGATCGGCTACCTCGACTATGCGAGTGCCTCGGCCGCGAGCGGCGACTCCAGCGCGGAGGTGCCCTTCTGGCGGCCGCCGCACGCCCAGGCCGACTTCTGGCGCGTGAAGGAGTCGCACCTGCACTACCCGCTGTACGGGGCGCCTGAAGACACCCTGGAGCAGGCGTTTGCGCACCTGGCTCCGATGCGCCGTTCCCTGCCCGCCGGGACCTTCGTCTTCATCCTCTCCGACTTCCTCTCGCCACCGAGCGAGGCCGCGTGGGCGTGGATCGTCGAGCTGCCGTGGGAGCTCGTCCCGGTCGTGATC
>DATIBF010000056.1:0-2347 GCA_035457655.1 Gaiellaceae bacterium | reverse complement strand
GGTCGCACAGCGCGACCGCTCCTTCGCGGAGGCCGAGTCGCTCCTCGAGGAGCGCCGCCGGGAGCTCGAGGTGCGCGAGCAGGAGCTCGACGAGCACCAGGTGCGCGAGAACGCCCGCCTCCAGGTCCTCCGCGACGAGCTCGACCGGCGGGAGCAGGAGCTCGAGCAGCTCCGAGAACGGCTCGAGCGGCGCGAGCAGGAGCTGAACGCGTACGTCGCCCAGCTCCAGTCTGGACTGGTGCGAGGCTAACCCGCGTTGCACACTCGAGCATGGGGCGCTCCTGGAGGGTCGTTCACCGGGCGACGTTCTAGACTCACCGGATGCCCGCGGCGCCGCTGCCCCCGGAGCTCCAGCGCTTCGTCGCGGCGCCCCGCCGCGCGGTCGTCGGCACGGTCCGGGACGACCGCACGCCGGTGACGACAGCCTGCTGGTACGGCGTCGACGACCGCGGCCGCCTCGTCCTCTCCATGAGCCACGACAGCCACCGGCTCCGCCACCTCCGGGCGAACCCGAGCGTGGCGCTCACGATCCTCGGCGAGGACTGGTACCACCACGTCTCCGTGCTCGGGACGGCGGTCGAGTTCCGGAGCGACGACGAGCTGGCCGACATCGACGCGCTCTCGCAGCGCTACGAGGGCGTGCCGTACGAGGACCGCGAGTACCGCGGCGTCACGGTCTCCGTCGAGGTCGAGCGCTGGCACACGTGGGGCGACCCGGCCTCGGAGGCCTAGCAGGGCCTGAGGCGCGTCCCGCTGAGGCAGATCTCGACGACCTCGCCGTCGGGCTCCTTGTACCGCGTCTGGAAGGCGGGGCCCTTGGGCGCGCCGGAGAGGTCGCAGTAGGCGCCGGCGAGGATGCAGTGCTGCTCGCCCCAGCGGCCCGGGAACGCGTTCCAGAGCGCGGGCTCGCCCTCGGACGTGAGCGGGAGGCGCTTGACGCACTCCACGCACTCCGCGTTGTGCGCCCACGGGACTGCGCCGTTGTGGACGGCCTCGGGGAGGTCGCGCGTCTCCTGCTTGCAGCCGCCGAAGCACGGGCTCGGGTAGGAGGCGTGGCTGTTGCGGGCGACGAAGGCGATCGCGTGGACGCCCGCGTCGGCGATCGCCGGCAGGACGACCTCCTGCCAGGTCTCCTGGACGGCGGCGGCCGGCGGGATGTCGAGCGTGCTCCAGAACGGCACCAGCGTCTCGTCCCAGTCGTAGGCGACGACGTGCTCGTGCTGCCCGTAGCGGATCTCCTCCGGCGCGAGGCTCTCGTCGCCGACGGTCTCGCAGCCGTCGTCCCCGTCGGTGCAGGGCGCCAGCACGGCGGTCAGGCCCTCCCAGTCGCCGGCGTGCTCCTGGCAGGTGAACGGCGGCCAGCGCAGGCCCGGCCCGCAGAAGACCTTGTCCGCGACGGGTGAGGGGTTGCGCGAGTAGAACCACCAGTAGTCGACGTAGACCTGCTCGCCCCCCTCGGGACGCGTGACGTGGTAGTAGATCGCGCTCGTCTCGTTGCCGCCTCGCGGCGTGCCCGGAGCCTCTTCGAGCTCGAGGTAGTCCTGGCTCATGTCGATCAACTCCGCGCTCTCGAGGACGGAGCAGTTGTCGTCGCCGACCGCCTTCCGGCAGATCTGGACGCGGTCGTCGGCGATCGCGTCCTGGATGTCGAGCGGGAAGCGCCGCTCGCCGGAGTCGAAGAAGAGCAGCGGCCGAAACGCCTCGGCGACCGCCAGGTCCTGCTCCCCGCCCTCGACGCCGTCCACCGGGACCGCCTGGGGCACGCGGTCGGCCGAGCCGACCGACGGCGCCACGAAGAGCACGACGGCGAGAAGCGCGACGCCGACCACCTCGGCCTGCCAGAACACGGGGAACCGCGGCGGGGTCGCGCCCATGCGCTTTTCCCGCACCCAGTAGGCGAACTGAAACAGGGCCCACAAGACCACCGGCGCGAGCAGCAGCACGAGCCCCCACGGGCGCGTGACGTAGGCGACCGGGATGCCGATGAGCACGAAGACCGTGGTCGCGAAGGCACGGGGCAGCGCCCGCCCCGCGTCCTCGCCCAGGAAGAACGCGGCCGCCTGCCGGGCGATCCAGAAGATCGCCGTGGTCACGAGGACGGCGAAGGCGAGGTCGCCCCAGAGCCCGGCGCCGCGCAGCAGCCAGCCGAGGAGGACGAGGACGAGGAGCGAGAGGACGAAGAGCAGGATCGCCAGCGCCCAGCGCACCGCGACCGCGACGCGGTCCGTCCTCCGGAAGAACCCGTGGACGCGCTCCACGAGCGCCCCGGCCCACCGGCGCAGATCCTCGATCACGGGCGTACGTTAGCGCCGACCGATGACTTCGCACGGCGGCGCCGGTCAGAGCT
>DATIBF010000055.1:0-13807 GCA_035457655.1 Gaiellaceae bacterium | reverse complement strand
GAGATCAAGGAGTTCCTCGAGAACCCGAAGAAGTTCCAGGCGCTCGGCGCGCGCATCCCCAAGGGCGTCCTCCTCTACGGGCCGCCCGGCACGGGCAAGACGCTGCTCGCGCGCTCGGTCGCCGGCGAGGCCGGCGTGCCGTTCTTCTCCATCTCCGGCTCCGACTTCGTCGAGATGTTCGTCGGCGTCGGCGCCTCGCGCGTGCGCGACCTCTTCGAGCAGGCCAAGCAGGCGAGCCCCTGCATCATCTTCATGGACGAGATCGACGCTGTGGGCCGCCACCGCGGCGCCGGCCTGGGCGGCGGCCACGACGAGCGTGAGCAGACCCTGAACCAGCTCCTCGTCGAGATGGACGGCTTCGAGATGAAGGACAACATCATCCTCATCGCCGCCACGAACCGGCCCGACATCCTCGACCCGGCCCTGCTCCGGCCCGGGCGCTTCGACCGCCAGATCGTCGTCGACCGGCCCGACCGGAACGGCCGCCGGAAGATCCTCGAGGTGCACACGAAGGGCAAGCCGATCGACAATTCCATTGACCTCGACACGCTCGCCGCCGGGACGCCCGGCTTCACGGGCGCCGACCTGGCGAACCTCGTCAACGAGGCGGCGCTCCTCGCGGCCCGCCGCGGGAAGAAGACGATCGGCGAGCTCGAGCTCGAGGAAGGGATCATGCGCGTCATCGCCGGCCCGGAGAAGAAGACGCGCCTCCTCTCCGAGCACGAGCGCAAGGTCACGGCCTACCACGAGATGGGCCATGCCCTCGTCGGCCACCACCTACCGAACTGCGACGCCGTCCACAAGATCTCGATCATCAGCCGCGGCCAGGCGCTGGGCTACACGATCTCGCTCCCCGCCGAGGACAAGTTCCTGACGACGAAGTCGGCGCTCATGGACCAGATGGCGATGACGCTCGGCGGCCGCGCCGCCGAGGAGCTCGTCTTCCACGAGGTCACGACTGGCGCTGCCAACGACATCGAGAAGGTCACCGCGACCTCGAAGCACATGGTCATGCGCTACGGCATGAGCGAGAAGCTCGGTCCTCGGATGCTGGGCCGCAACCACGACATGCCGTTCCTCGGCCGTGACATGGGCTCGGAGCCCGACTACTCCGAAGAGATCGCGCGCGAGATCGACGACGAGATCCGCCGTGTGATCGAGGAGGCCCACGACCGCGCCCGCAAGGTGCTGGCCGAGCACATGGAGGAGCTCCACAAGCTCTCGGAGCTCCTGATCGAGCGCGAGACGATCGACAAGGACCAGTTCGAGCGGCTCCTCGCCGGCGAGTCTCCGGAGAGCGTCTTCCCGGAGGCCGAGGCGGAGCCGGCGGCGGAGGACGAGGCCGAGAAGAAGCCGCGCGCCGAGCCCAAGCCGCGCCCCTTCCCGCTTCCGGGCGCGACGATGCAGCCCCCGCCCGAGCCCGAGGGCGCGAACTAGCGCTCTCCAATGGCACGGTTGCTGCTGGCTCTCGCTGGAGCGCTCGCGCTCGTAGGCTGCGGCGGCACCGAGACGGTGACCGTGACCGTCTCCGAGACGGAGACGGAGACGGAGACGGAGACCGTGACCACGACGGAGACGACCACCGAGCCCGTCGCGATCGGCCTCCCGGAGCCGGTGGCGGAGACCCACGCCGCGCTGCTCGCGGCCGCCGAGTCAGGCGACTACGAGGCGCTCCGTCCGCTGATTCCCGACGAGTTCTCGTACACGTTCGGCGCTCCCGAGGAGGACGATCCGATCGCGTACTGGCAGGGGCTCGAAGAGGCAGGGGAGGAGAGCCCCATCGAGATCCTCGCGCAAATCCTCGAGCTCCCGTACACGCTGTCGGCCGGAACCTACGTCTGGCCGTTCGCCTACGACAAACTGGAGGACGAGCTCACCCGCCACGAGCGCCGGCTGCTGGGCGACCTCGCCGTCTACTCCGGCGCCGGCAGCGGCTACCTCGGCTGGCGCGCCGGCATCGAGCCGGACGGCACCTGGCGCTTCTTCATCGCCGGCGACTGACCCGAGCCTTCCTAGGGTACGGTTGCGCCGTGCGACCGCCGCTGGAGCAGGCCTTTCCCCGGCCGGCAGTGGTCGGGGTGGTGAACGTGACGCCGGACTCGTTCTCGGACGGAGGCCTTTACCTCCGGCCGGAGGCGGCCTCCGCGCTTGCGCTCGGCTTCCTGGACGAGGGGGCCGACCTCGTGGACGTCGGCGGCGAGTCCACGCGACCGGGCTCCCAGGGGATCTCCGCCGGGGAGGAGCTCGGCCGGATCGAGCCCGTGCTGGAGAGTCTGCGCGGGTGCCCGGTCTCCGTCGACACCTCGAAGGCCCCGGTCGCGCGCCGCGCTCTCGAGCTGGGAGCGGCGATGATCAACGACGTTACGGCCCTGCGCGGGGATCCCGAGCTCGCCGGGGTCGTCGCCGACGCGGACGCGTACCTCTGCCTCATGCACATGCTCGGCGAGCCGCGGACGATGCAGGAGGAACCTCGCTACGACGACGTCGTCTCCGAGGTGAAGGCGTTCCTGGAGGAGCGCCTCGCCGCTGCCGTCGCCGCGGGGATCAGGGAGGAGCACGTCTGCCTCGATCCCGGCATCGGCTTCGGCAAGACCGTCGAGCACAATGTCGAGCTCCTGGCCCGGCTCGAAGAGCTCGTCGCGCTGGGACGGCCGGTGCTCGTCGGAGCCTCCCGCAAGCGCTTCCTCGGCCGTCTGCTCGGCGACCCGGAGGCGCTCACGGGCCCGGTTTCGGCAGGCGTCGCCGTCGCCGTCCTCGCCTACGAGCGCGGCGCCTCTCTCTTCCGCGTCCACGACATCCGCCAGCACGTCGAGGCGCTGGCGACAGCTCACGCCGTGGTCGCAACATGAGCGAGGTTGTCATCGAGGTGCGCGGCCTCGAGCTGCTCGGCTTCCACGGTGCCCTGGAGGAGGAGCAGCGCGCCGGTCAGCGCTTCGTCTTCGACGTCAGGCTCGTCGCGCACGATGCGGGCGTCCGCAGCGACCAGCTGGCGGACACCGTCGACTATACGGCCGTCGTCTCCCGGATCCGGGAGATCAACACCGGGCAGCGCTTCAACCTGATCGAGGCGCTCGCGGCCGCGATCGCGGACGATCTCATGGAGCGCTTCCCCGTGTCGCGGGTTCGCGTCCGCGTACGCAAGCCGCAGGTGAAGCTCGGCGCCCCCGTCGAGTACACGGCCGCGACGGTCGACCGCACCAGCCGTTGACGCGGGCCTACGTCGGCCTCGGCGCGAACCTCGGCGACCGCGAGGCGACGATCCGTCGCGCCGTCGAGCGGCTCGGTGCCGAGCCGGGGATCGAGGTTGTCGCCGTCTCGACGCTCCGCGAGACCGAGCCGGTCGGCTACGCGGACCAGCCGAGCTTCCTGAACGGCGCCGCCGTGATCGAGACCGGCCTCTCGCCGCGCGACCTGCTCGACCGGCTGCTCGCGGTCGAGCAGGACCTCGGCCGCGTCCGCGAGGCCCGCGAGCGCTACGGCCCGCGTACGATCGACCTCGACCTGCTTCTCTACGGAGACGTCGCCGTGGACGAGCCCGGCCTGGTCGTTCCGCACCCTCGTCTTGCCGAGCGGCGGTTCGCCCTGGAGCCGCTTCACGAGCTGGATTCGAGCCTCCGGCTTCCCGACGGGCGCGCGGTGCGGGAACTGCTCGCCTCGCAGTTACAATGAGGCCCATGTCCCACCTCGACGAGCTCGACGAGTACGAGGCAGAGCTCGAGCTCCGGCTGAAGAAGGAGTACTCGGCCGTCTTCGGCCTCTTCCGGTACTGCATCGTCACGCAGGACTCGACGTACCTCTGCAACCGGCACGAGCTCAAGGTCCTGCCGCAGACCACGTATCCGTTCTTCCACCTGACGATGGAGGACGTCTGGGTCTGGGACAAGAACCGGCCGACCCGCATCATCCCTCGCGCCGAGGTCTACACGTCGAGCGACGTCACGATCGAGGAGCTGCGGGGCGAGGGCGACGGTCCCGCACTCACTCCAGAGGCGCTCGCGCAGAAGCTTGGCGAGACCCTCGGCGGCGACGAAGAGCAGCTCTAGCAGGGAGAGAATGCCCTAGCCATGCTGCTGGCCGTCGACGTCGGCAACACGCAGACGGTTTTCGGGCTGTACGACGGCGACCGCCTCGCGGAGCACTGGCGGGTGGCCACCGAGGCCGAGCGCACCGGCGACGAGCTCGGCGTGGTCGTCGGTCAGCTGCTCGAGCTGCGCGACCTCGGCTTCGAGGACATCTCCGGGGTCTGCCTCTCCTCGACCGTGCCTCCGCTCGTCCGCGCCTATGAGGAGTTCGCGCGCGACTACGCCGAGGCGCCGCTCCTCGTTCTCGGGCCGGGGGCGAAGACCGGGATCCCGATCGTGTACGACGACCCCCGTGAAGTGGGCCCCGACCGCATCGCGAACGCCGTGGCCGCGCGCGAGCGCTACGGGGCGCCGTGCATCGTCGTCGACTTCGGGACGTCGACGAACTTCGACATCGTCTCCGCCGCGGGGGAGTACGTCGGCGGCGTCCTCGCGCCGGGGATCGAAGTCTCCATGGAGGCGCTCTTCGCGCGGGCCGCACGGCTCGTCAAGGTGGACTTCTCGCCGCCCCCGTCGGTGATCGGCAAGACGACGGTGGCAGGGCTCCAATCAGGAATGGTCTACGGCTTCGCGGGCCAGGTGGACGGCATCGTCAGGCGCGTGCGCGCCGAGATCGGCGACACGGCCCCAGTCGTCGCCACGGGCGGCCTCGCTGAGCTGATCGCGCCGCATGCCGAGACGATCGACACGGTCGACCCGCTTCTGACGCTCGAAGGATTACGCCTCGTCTGGGACCGGAACAGCTGAGGCTTCCCGCTCCGGCTCCGAAGCGGCCACCCGCTCGCCGACGACCACGGTGTCGAGGTGAGCCCGTGACAGCGGGCTCGCCCACAGGCCCTCGACCCAGGGCCGGCGGAGGAGGGTCGAGCGCGGGTAGGCAATCGGAAGGATGGCCGCGTGCTCGCCCACCCACAGCCGGTCGACCTCGTGGTAGACGCGCATGCGCTCGCCCTGGTCGCGGAGCGAGCGGCCGCGGTCGAGCAGCTCGAGGATGTCGTCGTCCCGGTAGAAGGGCCAGGCGCCGAGCGTGAGCAGCCCGCGGAAGAAGCCGTCCGGGTCCGGGTAGTCGGCCGTCCATCCCGTCCACCACATGTGGGCGTCCCCGAGGACGTCCCAGGCGACGTGCGCCTTCTTCGGGACGGGGTTGACGCGTGCTCCGATCGGCCTCCAGAGCTCCGCGATCGGCTCCACCGGCTGGAGCCACTGCGGGACGAGCAGCTCGAGCTCGGGCAGGCCCTTTCCGCCCGGGTAGCCGGCCTCGTCGAGGAGTGCCCGCGCCTTCTCGAGGTCGTACTCGAGCGCGACCCGATGGGAGTGAGCCGGCATCGCGGGCGGGATCGCGCCTCCGCGGCTCACCGGCTGCGCCAGGCCGGACCTCGGATAGTGCGCGACGAGGAGCTCGCGATCGACGGCGTGTGAGAAGGCCTTCCGCACGAGCTCGTTCGAGAAGGGCGGGCGGTCGGCCCGGAAGCCCACGTACTGCAGGCCGAGCTCCGGGACGATGTCGCTGAGAGTCAGGGGCTCGTACTCGGACACAGGGTCGTACACGTGCAGGAGGTCGAGGCGACCCTCGTGCCACTGCTCCAGCATCTTCGAGCCCTTGGCATAGAACGAGAAGTGGATCTCGCCCACGTTGCCCCGGGCGCCGGACCAGTGCGGGTTCGCGCGCAGGAGGGCATGGTCGTCGTCGTACTCGACGAGGACGAAGGGGCCGTTGCCGACGAGGTTTCCGGGCTCCGTCCACGCATCGCCGAGCGCCTCGCAGACGTGCCGCGGCCACGGGAATGCCCAGGGCGAGCAGAGGACGTATGGAAAGTAGCTGCGCGGCTCGCGCAGGCGAACCTCGAGCGTGCGGTCGTCGAGCGCCTCGGCCGTCTCGACGTCCTCCATCAGGAACGCCGTCCGCGTCTCGCGCTCGCGCATCCGCCGCCACGCGAACGCATAGTCTTCGGCGGTGACGGGCTCGCCGTCGCTCCAGCGCGCCTCCTCCTTGATGCGGAAGAGGTAGGTGACTCCATCCGAGGAGACGCGGAAGTTGTCGGCCATCGCCGGGACGACGTTCAGCTCCGAGTCGACCATGAGCAGACCGCGGAAGAGAAGCTCCGCGAAGTACCCGCCCTCGGTCGTGTAGACCTCGCCGGGCGAGAGCCTGTCCGGCTTGCCCGACGCCGTCTCCAGCCGCTCGGTCGGGGGCAGCCGTGGGTCCTCCCCGACGCGGCAGCAGAACGCCTCGTCATACATCTCCTCAGCGTTCTCGAAGTCGAAGGCGAGGTGGTAGGAGAGCGCCATCTTGAAGAGCGTGTCGCGGGCCCGGCGCTCGTCGCCGAGCCGCGCAAGGAAGGCGCGTGCCTTGCGATAGTGCTCGAGCGCCTCCTTGTCGGCGTAGACGGCCCGCGCCGCGTCGCCGGCCTTCAGGAGGTACTCGACCGCCTTCTCGGGTTCGTCGGCCTCCGTGAAGTGGCGGGCGAGCAGGGCGTAGGCCTCCTCCGGGGACTCGGCATAGATCTCCTCGAGCGCCTCGCCGACGCGCTTGTGGAGCTTGCGGCGCTTCGAGTCCACCAGGCTCGCGTAGGCAACCTCCTGGACGAGCCCGTGCCGGAAGCGGTACTCGGGGTTCGGGCGGCGCCGCTTCTCGACGATCAGGTCGAGCCGCATGAGCTCGGTGAGCGCGTGCATCGGCTCGTCGCGGGGAACGAGCCGCTCGAGCAGCGGGAGGCCGAACGTCCGGCCGATGACGGCCGCGAGCGAGAGGATCTCGCGCGTCTCGGGGTCGAGCCGGTCGAGTCGCGCCTGAAGTGTGCCCTGCACGGCCGCCGGGATCGCCAGCTCGTCCACGCCCACGGCCAGCTGCCAGCCGCCGTTCCGGCGCTCGAGCGCGCCACGCTCGATCAGGTCGCGTATCGCCTCCTCGAGGAAGAAGGGGTTCCCGCCCGAGCGCTCGGCCAGAAGCTCGGCGACGGACTCCGGTAGCTCGCCCTCCGCCGCGTGGGAGACGAGCACGCGGGACGAGTCCGCCGGCAGCGGGCGAACCTCGATCTCGCGGTAGCGATGCGGATAGCGCTGGCGGGCCCGTTCCCCGAGGCGCCACGACCCGTGCTCACGCTCCGGGCGGTAGAGGAAGAAGAGCGCGACGGCCGCCTCGTCGGTGATTCCGAGCAGCGTCTCGAGCAGCTCCAGCGTCGCCTCGTCGGCCCAGTGCAGGTCCTCGAAGACGAGGCAGAGGGGCTCCTCCTCGGCGAGCTTGTAGACGAGCTCGGAGAAGACCTCGAACGTCCGCGACTGGATACCCTCGCGGTTGAGCTCGCGGATGGCGCTCTGCGCCTCGGGCTCCAGGGCCACGCCGATGAGGCTCGCCAGGAAGGGATAGGCCTCCTCCGCCTCTTCCTTGCCGAGCAGGTGGGCGAGCTCCGCCTTCAGCTCCAGGCGAACCCGGGCCTCCGGCGTCGTTGCGCCCACCCCGAGCCACTCCCGCAGCAGGTCGCGGATCGGCCAGTAGGGGAAGCTCTCCGCGTAAGAGACCCCGCGTGCCTCGATGAAGCGGACGCGGTCGCGGTAGCGGTCGCGCACCTCCCAGACGAGCCGCGTCTTCCCGATTCCGGGCTCGCCCATGATGGAGACGATGGCGCCCCGCCCCTCGACGAGGGCGTCCATCGTTCGCTCCAGCACGGTGAGCTCGAAGTCCCGCCCGACGAGCGGCAGGCTGGGCGGCGCCGGCTCCGACTCGAGCACCTTCGTCACCCGGAAGGTCTCCAGCTTCTCGCCGACGCCCTTGAGGTCCTGGGCGCCCATCTCCTCGAGCTCGAAGCAGGCCTCCACCTGTCGCTTGGTCGTCGGGCCGATGACGACGCCGCCGCGGTCGGCGATCTCCTGGAAGCGCGAGGCGACGTTGACCGTGTCCCCGAGGGCGTTGAAGGGGTCGTAGCCGTCCTCGCCGTCGCCCTGGAGGCCGACGACGACCGGGCCGGTGTTCACGCCGATACGGACCGAGAGCTGGACTCCGTAGGCAGCTTCGACTTCCTGCGCGTACTGCGCGATCGCGCGCTGGATGGCGAGCGCGGCGCGGAGGGCGCGCTCGGCGTCGTCCTCGTGCGAGACGGGGACGCCGAAGAGGGCAAGCATCTCGTCGCCGATCAGCTGCGCGACCGTCCCGTCGAAGCGGCGCACCTGCTCGGCCATGATCCGCATGACCTCGTCGATCAGGAACTTCGACCGCTCGGGCCCCAGCTGCTCCCCGATCGCGGTCGAGCCGACGACGTCGGCCACGAGCACCGAGACGATCCGCCGTTCTCCGGTCGCAACCGCCATATGGGAGTTATAGCGGCGTGAGAGTCGCCACTAACCTCCGCCGTAGACGGAGATCGGCAGGTCGAGGACGACGTCCTCCTCGCCCGGCAGGTCGCCCTCCAGCCTGGCGAGAGCCTCGACGGCTCCGGGCGCGGCCGCGAAGAGCCGCGCCTCTACCTCCGCCAGCGTCGCCAGCTGGACGAGCTCCTGCTTGAACTGCCTCGGGAATCGCCCGCGGCCCAGGTACCAGCCGTAGAACTTCTTCAGGAATCCGGTGGCGCGCTGCTCGCCGAGCTCCGCCACGGTCGCCCGCATGAAGAGGACGAGCTCGGCGATGACCTCCGCGCGGCCCGGCTCGCCGTCCGCGAGGCCGGCGATCTCGCCCACGGCCCAGGGGTTCCCCTGCGCGGCCCGACCGACCATGACCGCGGCGCAGCCGGTCTCGTCAAGCAGGTGCTGCGCTCTTCCGCGGGAGGTCACGTCGCCGGAGGCGATCACGGGCACGCCCACGCGCTCGACCAGCTCTGCTGTCAGCGAGTGGTCGGCGACGCCCGTGTACATCTGCTTCGCCGACCGAGGGTGAAGCGTGAGCGCGGCGGCGCCGGCCTCCACGAGACGTGGGCCGACCTCGAGCGCGTCGCGCGAGCCGTTGGCGAGCCCACGGCGCATCTTCACCGTGACGGGGACGGAGACCGCCTCGGCGACGGAGGAGACGATTGCGGAGGCGCGCTCGGGATCCTCCAGGAGCGTCGCACCGGCACCCGTCTTCGTCACCTTGCGCACGGGACAGCCGAAGTTGACGTCGACGATGTCCGCGCCGGCGTCCTCCACCATCCGTGCGGCCTCGGCCATGACGGTCGGCTCCGAGCCGAAGATCTGCACCGCGAGTGGGCTCTCGTCGCGGGCGATGCGCAGGTAGCCGAGCGTCCGCTCGTTCCCGTGGCTGAGGCCGGCGCAGCTGACCATCTCCGAGCAGACGAGGCCGGCGCCGAAGCGCCTGCCTTGGCGCCGGAAAGCCTGCACGCTGACCCCCGCCATCGGCGCCAGCACGACCCGCGTAGGGATCTCGACCGCGCCGATATGCCAGGAGGACTGGATGTCCACCGCCATGCGCCGAATCGTAGCCTTCGACGATCCGAGTCCCCGAGGTTTCGCCCTTGACGGAGCGGCTACAATTCCCGCCTACGGCGGCGCACGGTAGCGCCGCATTTCCCTGTCTATGGGGCCGATGGAGGGTTCGTCGTGAAGGAAGTGATTCTCACTCCCGAGGGTCATACGAAGCTGAAGGAAGAGATCGAGCACCTCGCCACCGTGAAGCGGCGAGAGGTCGCCGAGCGCATCAAGCAGGCCCGCGAGTTCGGCGACATCGCGGAGAACTCCGAGTACGACGACGCCAAGAACGAGCAGGCGATGCTCGAGCATCGCATTGCCACGCTCGAGGAGCGGTTGAAGAGCGCGCGCGTGATCGAGAAGCGGGAGATCACAACCGATGTCGTCAGCGTCGGCACGATCGTGCGCCTGCGCGACGTGGACGCAAAGGAGACGATGGAGTACGCGATCGTGGGTTCGGCCGAGGCGAACCCGGCCGAGAACAAGCTCTCGAACGAGTCGCCGGTCGGCAGGGCGATCATCGGCCGCAAGAAGGGCGAGACCGTCGAGGTCTCCGCGCCGCGCGGCTCCCTGAAGTACAAGATCATGGACATCAAAGCGGCGTAGCCCTAGGCTCGCCGTCGGGTGTTCGAGCGCTTCACGGAGTGAGCCAGCCAGGTCGTCGTCCTCGCGCAGGACGAGGCGCGCGCCCTCGACCACGACTACATCGGCACCGAGCACCTGCCCCTGGGTCTGTTCGGGGTGAGGGAGGGGGGCAGCCTCGGTGCTGGACAGCCTGGACGTCACCGCGGAGGAGGCGCGGGCTCAGGTCGTTCGCGTCGTCGGTCGTGGCAAGCGGCCGCCCCAGGGCGAGATCCCGTTCACCCGCCATGCGGAGCGGGCTCTCGAGCTCGGTCTCCTCGCCGGCTGGCTTATCTGGGCCTGATGAGCCGCACGCAGGGCTACGCCGAGCGACCCCTTAGACTCGCGCGACATGGACGCCTCGGCGAGCAGCCTGCCCAAGCGGTTTCCCGACCGGGACGAGGTCGGCGCCGTGCGGGCCGCAGCCGATCTCCTCGAGCCCGGGCAGGAGGGCGGAGAGGCGCGCAGGCTGGCCGGCCGGGTGCTCGGGCGGCGGGGGCACGGGAAGCTGGTCTTCCTCGACCTCGCCGACCGTTCGGGCCAGATCCAGCTCCTGTGCTCCGCCGACCGCACGGGGCCGGTCGACCTCGACCTGGGCGACATCGTCGGCGTCGTCGGCAAGCCTGCCAAGACGAAGCGGGGCGAGCCGTCGCTCGCCGTCGACGAGCTCGTCCTCCTGGCGCGGACCGCCAGGCCGCTCCCAGACACGTACCACGGCCTCGTCGACGCCGAGACCCGCTACCGCAGGCGGTACCTGGACCTGCTGGTGAACGAGGACGCCCGCCGCGACTTCGTCCTCCGGAGCGCAGTCGTCGCCTCGATTCGCCGCAACCTGGACGCGGCCGGCTTCATCGAGGTGGAGACGCCCTCGCTGCAGCCGAGGTACGGCGGCGCCTTCGCCGAGCCGTTCGTCACGCGCTCGAACGAGCTCGACGCCGACCTCTACCTGCGCATCGCCACCGAGCTGTACCTCAAGCGGCTCATCGTCGGCGGGCTCGAGAAGGTCTACGAGTTGGGCAAGGACTTCCGGAACGAAGGCATCTCCTACAAGCACCAGCCGGAGTTCACGATGCTGGAGTGGTACGAGGCATACGCGGACTACAAGGACACGATGGAGCGCATCGAGAACCTCGTCGCGACCGTGGCGCAAGAGACAACCGGCACGACGAAGGCCTCCTTCCGGGGGCACGAAGTCGACCTCGCGCCTCCCTGGCAGCGGCTCAAGCTCGTCGACGCGCTCGAGGAGCTCGGCCTCTGGGCGCGGGACGAGGCCGACCTGAGAGGCCGCCTGGAGGAACGTGGCGTCGACACGGCCGCCGACCGGTCCTGGGGGCAGGTGGTCGATCACGCGCTCAGCCACTTCGTCGAGCCGGAGCTGATCCGGCCCACGTTCCTCTACGACTATCCGGTCGAACTCTCGCCGTTCGCGCGGCGTATCGACGAGGACCCGGCGTTCACCGAGCGGTTCGAGTACTTCGCCGGCGGCATGGAGCTCGGGAACGCCTACTCCGAGCTGACCGACCCGGACGAGCAGGCGGCACGCTTCGCCGAGCAGGGCGGCGCCGTGGGCGGTCCCGATCCGGACTACGTCGAGGCCCTCGCTCACGGGATGCCGCCCACGGGAGGGCTGGGGCTCGGCATCGACCGGCTGGTGATGCTTTTGACCGGGCGCGAGACGATCCGGGACGTGATCCTTTTCCCGGCCCTGCGCGAGCGCTAGCGGAGGAGCACGAACGCGTCGACGGAGACGCCGGGCGGACTGGCGATCGGGCGCACGGCGATCGAGTGCCGTCTCGCCCTGCGCCAGCTCGTCGAGAAGACGACCGCTCGCCGTTCTGCCGTCGGCGAATAGAGGTCGACCGTGCCCACGTACAGCCCGTCGATCAGCACCCTGGCTCGGCCGCCCGTGGGGCTCGTGCGGGAAACCCACGCGATCCCGCGCCCTCTGAAGGTCAGCCGCGCGACCGCATAGCCGCCTGCCGCCGCGGTCTCGTAGCCCGCGGTCGCACCCGGGAGGGGCCGATGGCGCCAGCGGCCGCCGTAGGCGATCCAGGGGCTTCGATCCTCCACCGCGCCGACCGAGAACGAGGGCCCGAGAACGGCCGGGCTCGCGTTTCCCGAGGCGTCGTAGGCGTGGACGAGGAACCGGTAGCGGTGTCCCTTCCGCAGCGACACGACGGCCTCCCGCGCCGAGGGGTTGGTCACCGGCACGAACCTCCACCGGCGCCCGTCGACGCTCCTCCAGAGCCAGAAGCCGACCGCGTCGCCGTACCGGGAGGACCAGCGCAGCCTCACCGGCGCGCGACCTTCGTGGACCGCGCCGACGATCCGCGGTTGGGGCGCGGTCGGGCGGGGTGCCGTGCCGTCTGCCACCGCGGCCGGGCCTTCCGAGGTCAGGAAGCTGCTCGCCGCCACGTTCCAGTGCGAGGCGAGGTAGCTCTCCGCGGGAGGATCCGAGTGGAAGTAGTCGTCGTGGCCGCAGTCGAGAAGCCGCTCGTGGGCGGGGTCGCAGACGGACCGCAGCGGAACCTGGCCCCCGTGCGCCCAGACGAGGCCGTCGAGCACGCCGTCGTCGTCGTAGCAAAGCGCATCCGCGTCGTCGGTGCAGTGGAAGTTGTCGTTGGCGTTCGGCGCGCTCGGCTGGACGCCGCCGAGTACGTGCACCAGCTCGTGCGCCTCGACGGAGGGGTTGACTTCGCCCCAGCAGCCGCGATCGACTCGAGCGACCATGCCGGGCTGCCCGTCCCCGTTGTTCGCGTTGTCCTGGGACGGCCTGTCGTCCGGCTTCACGGTGGCGACCCCGCAGAACACGTAGGCGTCGACCCAGACGATGTACTTGCGGTCGGGCCGGTCGAAACCTTGTGCCGCCAGCTCCGCGGCCGTGCCGCTGAGAGTGGCGATCCCGGCCGGAGAGAGCGCCACCTTCGCGACGTCCAGCGTGCAGTCGGGGCCGGTCACGAAGCGGACGTGACGCACGCCGCCGGTCTCGGCCGCGCTGTCGTTGAACGCCGCGTCGACGACGCCCGCCCAGAGCCTGATGAAGGGCGCGATCTGGTCGTAGCTGTCCATTCCGTCCGCCGGATAGGCGTAGACGGCCTGGACACGGCTTCCCCCGACGCCGTCCCCGACGCACCGCACCGGTGCCGCCGCCTCGCTCGCCAAGCCGGCGTCCCCCGCCGCCGCTGCGAGCTCGACGAGCGGGCGCGGGCGGCGAACGTCGCGCCCCGGGGGAGCGGCGTCCGGTCCGTGCGTGCAGCCGACGCGGCCTCGCGGGAGAGGGAGCGAGAGGGCCGTCTTGCACGCACCGCCGGGCTGCGTCCGCATGAGGCCGTCGTAGACGAGGCCGCGCGCGGGATTCTCGACCGCGCGCGCAGGCCCGTGCCCGGCCGCGGCGCCCGCGAACGTGAGGAAGAGGAGGATGACGGCAGTGCTGACCTTCATCTCTGGCCCCGGAGCCGCCCGGCGTCCAGGAAGTCGGCGGCCTAGCCCTCACCCGGAATCCCTCGTTCGGGGCGACGCAGGCGCGCGCTGGCTCGCTGAACGGTTCTGCCGCTCTTTGCGACGTTCGTCGGGCGGAGGTGCTTGCATTCGGGCCGCGACCGCGATAGGAAGGGCCGCGGGAGGCTCTCGTCGGCTGCCTGCGGCACCCGGTGGAGAGAAGAATCACGGAGCAGTCGAAAGGGAGACGAAGTATGAAGCGATTTGTCGTT
>DATIBF010000054.1:0-10952 GCA_035457655.1 Gaiellaceae bacterium | reverse complement strand
GGGCCAGAAGGAGAGGACGAGCAGGACGACGACGAGCGGCGCGATCAGGCCGATCTCGGCCGGGCGGAGGTCGAGCGCCTCGGCGGGCACCGCGCTGCCGGGATCCTGGTGCAGCACGGCCGAGATCAGCCGCAGCATGTACATGGCGGCGAGCACGATCGCGATCGCGCCCACGACGGCCCAGCCCCAGCCGATGTCGAAGATGCCGTTCAGGACGAGGAACTCGGCCGCGAACGCGCTCGAGCCCGGAACGGCAAGCGCGATCACGCCGGTCGTGATCAGGATCGTCGCCAGCACGGGCCGACCGCGGGCCATGCCGCCGAGCAGGCGGAGCTCGCCCGTGCTCGTCCGCCGCTCGATCGCGCCTGCGAGCAGGAAGAGCGCCGCCGAGATGAGCCCGTGGTTGACCATCTGCAGGAGCGCGCCGGTGTAGCCGGAGGCGTTGACGGCGAAGATCCCGATCACGATCAGGTTCATCTGCGCGAGGCTCGAGTAGGCGATCACGCCGCGCACGTCGGGGGCGCGGAAGGCGAGCAGCGACCCGTAGACGAGGCCGATTGAGGCGAGGACGAGGATCGGCGTCCGCCAGTCCTCCGCCGGCCCGGGGTAGAAGGGGATCGCGATGGCGAGGAAGCCGTAGGCGGCGGTCTTCGAGATCACGCCCGAGAGCACGCCCGCCACCTCGGCCGGCGACTCCCGGTAGGCGTCCGGCAGCCAGCCGTGGAAGGGCCAGAGTGGCGCCTTGACGGCGAAGGCGGCGGAGAAGCCGAGGAAGATCCAGGTGCTGGTTCCGCGGCCGACGAGCTCCGTCATGTCGAACGTGCCCGCATCGAGCCCGGCGGCGATGATCGCGACGAGCATGAGCAGCGACCCCGCGACCGTGTAGGCGACGAACTTGTAGGTCGCCCCGAGCCGCCCCGGCCCGCCCCAGACTCCGATGAGGACGTAGAGCGGGATGAGCATGGCCTCCCAGAAGACGTAGAAGAGGAGGAGATCCTGGGAGGCGAAGACGCCCACGGTCGCGCCCTCCAGGAAGAGCAAGAGGCTCAGGTAGACGCCGAGCCGCTCGCGCCCGACCCAGAGGCCGTACCCGACGACGGCGGCGGTGACGACCACCGTCAGCCCGATCAGCCAGAGCGAGTAGTCGTAGAGGCCGACCTGGTACGAGACGTTCAGGTCGGCGAACCAGGTCACGTCGGCCTCGTTCTGCAGGCCGGTCGCGCCGAAGTCGAAGTTGAGCGCGGTTCCGACCCAGAGCGCCAGCTCGGCGAGGCCGACGAGAAGCGCGAACCCGCCCGCCGACCGGGCCGAGCTCCAGGGGGTGATCCAGATCGCCAGCGCGGCGGCGATGGGAAGCAGGATCAGGATCGTCGTGATCACTAGGCTACGACCAGGAAGACGACTGCGAGGACGGCGAGGCCGAGGGCGAGGGCGAGCACGTAGGCGCGGACGCGGCCGGTCTGGGCGGCCGCCACCCGGTCGGAGACGTCGCGGACGCCGGTGCCGAGCCCGCCCAGCGAGCGGAGGACGAGCGGCCCTTCGATCCGCCCCAGGAGCCACGCGGCCAGCGCCGAGGCAGGCCGGTAGAACACGAGATCGTAGGCCTCGTCGAAGTAGAGCTTGTGCTCGAGCGTCTCGGCGGCCCAGGGGAACCGCTTCCGGATCGCGGCGGGCCTGTCACCGGGTCTCCGGTAGAGCGCCCAGGCGACGGCGATCCCGCCGCTGGCGGCGACGAGCGAGGCGAGGATTGAGAAGAGGGCGAGCGCCCCGCTCGCCTCCTCCACCGACTCGACGACCGGGTCGAGCCATGTGTCGACGAGGTGCCAGCCCCCAGGGACCTGAAGGAAGCCGGCGATCGTCGAGAGCACAGCGAGCACCGCGATCGGCCACATCATCGAAACGGGGCCCTCGAACCGCTCCTTGTGCAGGTGCTCGCGAGCGTAGGGCGAGATCTCGCCGAAGAAGACGATGAACAGCAGTCGGAACGTGTACAGGCCGGTGAGGAACGCTCCCGTGATCCCGGCCGCCCAGAGGAGCACGCCGAGCGAGCCCTGGTCGATCAGGCTCGCGAGGATCGCGTCCTTCGAGAAGAAGCCGGCGAAGGGCGGGATCGCCGCCAGCGCCAGCGCGCCGACCAGGAAGGCGCGGTACGTCCAGGGCAGCTCGCGCGCGAGGCCGCCCATCCGTCGGATGTCCTGCTCCCCCGAGAGGGCGTGAATGACGACGCCGGCGGCCATGAAGAGGAGCGCCTTGAAGAAGGCGTGCGTCATGAGGTGGAACATGCTCGGCCCGTACGCGCCGAGCCCGGCCCCGACGAACATGTAGCCGATCTGGCTCATCGTCGAGTAGGCGATCACGCGCTTGATGTCCGTCTGCACGAGCGCGATCAGCCCGGCCGCGAGCAGCGTCACCGCGCCGAGGATCCCCGCGAGCTCCCGCACGTCGATCGCCAGCTCGAAGAGGGGGCTCGTACGCGCGATCAGGTAGACGCCCGCGGTCACCATCGTCGCCGCGTGAATGAGGGCGCTGACCGGCGTCGGGCCTTCCATCGCGTCCGGCAGCCAGGTGTGGAGCGGGATCTGCGCCGACTTGGCGACGGCGCCGCCCAGGAGCCCCAGCGCGACGAGGACGGCGAGCGTCGAGCCCTCGCCGAGCGCCTCGGGGGCCTCGGAGAAGACGACGCCGTAGTCGAGCGACCCGATCTGCTGGACGAGGACGAAGAGCGCGAGGACGAAGGTCGCGTCGCCGACCGCGTTCATGACGAAGGCCTTCTTCCCGGCCTCGACCGGCGCCCGCCGCTGGTGCCAGTAGTTGATGAGCAGGTACGAGGAGAGGCCGACCATGCCCCAGCCGGCGAGGAGCAGGAGCAGGTTCCCCGCCATGACGAGCAAGAGCATGGAGAAGATGAAGAGCGCCTTGTACGCGTGGTAGCGCCGCTCCTCCTCGTCGCCGCGCATGTAGCCGATCGCGTACGTGAGGATCAGGAAGCCGACGCCCGTGACCACCAGCATCATGAAGACGGAGAGCGGGTCGATCAGGACGGAGGCGCCGATGCGGAGGTCGCCCGCGGTCAGCCAGGTCCAGATCGTCGAGACCTCGGAGCGCTCCTCGGGGCTCTCGCCGAGCATGTCAAAGAAGATGGCGACCGTGCAGATGAAGGAGAAGAGCGTTGCTCCGGCCGCGATCAGGCCGGCCGCGAAGCGGTCGACCCGCTCGCCGAGGAGCGCGATCGCGACGACTGCCGCCGCGGGCGAGAAGAGCGCTGTCCAGGCGAGGACGTCCACGCGCTAGCCCCTGAGCGAGGTGAGGCGGTCGACGTCGAGCTCTGCGTGCTTCCGCGAGACGGCGACGATGAGGCCCAGGCCGAGCACGGCCTCGGCGGCCGCGACGACCATGACGGTGAGCGCGAAGATCTGCCCGTCGCCGTCGCCGAGCTGGCGCGCGAACGCGATCAGCGCGAGGTTGCCGGCGTTCAGCATCAGCTCGAGCGCGAGCAGGATGATCAGCGGGCTGCGGCGGATGAGGACGCCGAAGGCGCCTGTGGCGAAGAGGACGACGGAGAGGATGAGGTAGGCGGCGATCCCCGGTCCGAGCATCAGCCCTCGTCCCCGTCCTCCAATGACGGCAGGGCACTGCCGAGGATGACTCCGCCCACGGCCGCGACGAGGAGCACGATCGACGTCACCTCGAAGGCCAGTAGGTGGTCGGAGAGGAAGAGCTCGCCGATCTGGGCCGGTGAGCCGAACGAGCCGCCGATCTCCGCGGTGTCGCTCAGCTCGTCGCCTGCCTTCAATGCGATCACGACGATGACCTCGAGCGCGATGGCGGCGGCCGCGACGATCGCGACGACGTTCTGGAGGGTCGGGCCTCCCGCCCACGGTGCGTCGGCGCGCCCGCCCAGGTAGGCGAGCACGAAGACGAACATGATCACGATCGCGCCCGCATAGACGATCACCTGCGCGCCGGCGACGAACTCGCCCGCTAGAAGCAGGTAGAGCACCGCGAGCGAGGCGAGGTTGCCGATGAGCGCCAGCGCGCTGAAGAACGGATTCACGAAGAGCACCACCGCGATGCCGGACGCGAGCAGCGCGAGCGCGGCCGCGATCCAGACGATCCAGACGAGGACGTTCCCGGCCGAGGCGGCGACCAGGATCTCCATCAGGACTCCGCCTTCCAGACCGGAACAGGGGTGTCGTAGAGGTCGCGGTCGGCGACCGGCATGCGCTTCACGGGCTCCGCGAGCAGCATGTCCTTCGTGTAGATGAGGTCGTCGCGGGAGTACTCCGAGAGCTCGAACTCGGCCTCGAGCGTGATCGCGTCGAACGGGCAGGCGAGCTCGCAGTAGCCGCAGAAGATGCAGCGGGAGAGGTTGATCTCGTAGATGCGTGCGTAGCGCTCGCCGGCGCTGACGCGGTTCTCGGGTGTGTTCTCGGCGGCGACGACCCGGATGCAGTCGGCGGGGCACGCGGCCGCGCAGAGCGAGCACCCGACGCATTTCTCGAGTCCGTTCTCGTGGCGCCACAGCCGGTGGCGACCGCGGAAGCGCGGGTAGACCGGGCGCTTGTAGTCCGGGTACTGCTGCGTGATCGGCTTCTTGAACATCTGCCGGAACGTCACCGCAAAGCCCTTGAGGCTGGAAAAGGGCTGCGGCATCAGTCGATCACCACAACGAGGATGGCGGTGACGACGGCGTTGACCGTCGCGATGGGCAGGAGCACCTTCCAGCCGACCTTCATCAGCTGGTCGTAGCGGAGGCGGGGCAACGTCGCGCGTAGCCACATGAAAACGAAGACGACGAGCGCGAGCTTGATCACGAACCAGAGCGGGCCCGGGAGCACCGGGCCCCCCCAGCCGCCGAAGAAGAGCGTCACCGCGAGGCCCGAGAGCGTGATCATGTTGACGTACTCAGCCATGGCGAAGAGGCCGTAGCGCATTCCGCTGTACTCGGTCTGGTAGCCGGCGACGAGCTCGGTCTCGGCCTCGGGGAGGTCGAACGGCGGACGGTTCGTCTCGGCGACGCCGGCGACGAAGAAGACGAGCAGCCCCACGATCTGCGGCGCGGCGTACCAGACCGAGCCCTGCTGGGCCTCGACGATGTCGACGAGGGAGAGGCTCTGGGCCATGATCACGACGCCGAGTACGGAGAGGGCGAGCGAGACCTCGTAGGAGACGAGCTGCGCCGCAGTGCGCATGGAGCCGAGGAGTGAGTACTTCGAGTCGCTGGCCCAGCCGCCGACAAGGAAGGCGTAGATGCCGATCGCGCCGAGGGCGAAGATGAGGAGGACGCCGATGGAGACGTCCGCCACCCATCCGGTCACGTCGTAGCCGCCGATCTCCCAGACCCCGCCGAACGGGATGACGCTGAAGGCGGCAAGGGCCGTGAACGCGGCGACGACCGGGGCGGCGAAATAGAGGAGGTCGACGGCGCCGGTCGGCGAGAAGCTCTCCTTGCGGATGAGCTTGACGAGGTCGGCGATCGGCTGGCCGAGGCCGTACGGCCCTGCGCGGTTCGGCCCGTAGCGGAGCTGCATGCGGCCGAGCAGCTTCCGCTCGAGCCAGGTCGCGTAGGCAAAGCAGACCATGACGAGGTTGATGACGACGAGCGCCTTGATCGCGTCGATCCACCACGGCTGGTTCAGCTGCTCAGGCATCGGCCTTCTCCACCTGCACCCGGTCGGCCAGGCCCTCGGCGTGCTCCCCTGCGATCCGCACGACGCCGGTGCGGAGCCTCCGGCTGAGCGTGGCGCGGAGCTCCTTCGACGTGCCGTTCGAGCTGACGCGCACCGTCTCGCCGGCGGCGATCTCGCGCGTGCGAGCGTCCTCGTACGCCAGCTCGACCTCGAGCCCGGGACGCTGGAACTGGAGCTGCGGCACCCGTTCGACGGCCGCTCCGCTGAAGAGCGCCCGGTAGCGCACGAGCTCGAGGCCTGGCCCCGCCGGCTTTCCCGTCGGCGCCTGCGGGTCCGGCTGGGTCCAGGCGAACTCGTCGCCGGGCGGCAGCGGCGCTTGCTCGGCCGTGCTGGGAGCAGCCCACGGGTCGACCGCGAGCTCGAAGCGCCCGGCGAGCCCCGCGAGCCACTCGAGCTCGTCGGGCCCGCTCGGCACCACGGCGCGACGAAGGCGCTGCGGCCTGCCCTCGAGGTTGACGAACGTACCCTCGCGCTCGAGATAGCTCGTGCCCGGGAGGACGAGGTGCGACCAAGCCGTCAGGTCGCTCTGGAACATGGCCGTCGTGAGCACGAAGCGGGCGCGCTGCGCCAGCTCACCCACGCGTCGGTTGTGGCCGGCCTCGTCGCCCGAAACGATCAGCGCGCCGATCTCGGCCTCCTCGGGTGGCTCGGTGCGGCCCTCGCCGAGAGCGTGCCAGGCTTCGGCGACCCCGCGGCCGTTCGGCGTTCGCGGCAACGCGTAGACGGCAACGTCCGCCTGACCGTTCTCGTGGAGGTGGCTGGCGAGCGAGCCGACGTGGCGCCCTCCGGTCGGATCGTCCGCCGACCAGACGAGAGCGATCCGCTCGGCGGCTCGCAGGCGCTTCGCCGTCTCGCGCAGCTCCTTCGGCGCCATGTTCCCTTCGCGCAGTGCGGCGCAGACTTGCGGCGCCGAGCCCGGGGCGACCTGGACGTCCCCGGCGGGGCTCACGGTGATCACTCGACCGCCGGCGCGCCGCGCCGCGCGCAGCCAGAGATCGACGACCGGCGCGCGCTCCACGACCGGGTCGTCCCCGAGCACGAGGCAGACCTCGGCGTCCTGAATGGCCGAGAGCGGCGCACGGAATGCGGCGAGCCCACGGTCCCAGTCGTCGGGCAAGAGGGCGGAGTCCGAGCCGAGCCCCTCTCTCACGAGGCGGGCGAGCGCAGTCGCCTGCTCCACCGTCTCGCCGCCGGAGAAGGCGACGACGATCGAGCTGCCCGCCTCGCGAAGGCCCGCCTCGGCCGCGTCGAGAGCCTCGTCGAACGAGACCTCCTGGAATCCGCGGCGGCGGACGCGGAGGAGCGGCGTCCGGATGCGGTCTTCCGCGCGCAGGTGGTCGTAGGCGAAGCGTCCCTTGTCGCAGAGCCACCCCTCGTGGATCTCCGGGTGGTTGCGGGAGAGGACGCGCGCGACCTTGCCTTCGCGCGTCGTCGCCCAGACGTTGCAGCCCACCGGGCAGAGCCCGCACACGGTGGGGACGTTCTGGATCTCCCACGGCCGCGCGCGGAAGCGATACGTGGTCGAGGTCAGGGCGCCGACCGGGCAGAGCTCGACGACGTTGCCGGAGAAGTGCGCGCGGTAGGGCTCGTCCTCGAAGGTCGCGATGACGGACGAGGCCCCCCGGTTGATCGCGACGAGCTGGCCGTCCTCGGAGACGTTCTCGGAGAAGCGCGTGCAGCGGTAGCAGAGGATGCAGCGCTCGCGGTCGAGCGCGATCAACGGCGAGATCGGGATCGGCTTGTCGAACGTCCGCTTGGGGAAGTGCATGCGGGTCGTCCCGGGGCCGAAGCGGAAGGTGAGGTCCTGGAGGGGACACTCGCCTCCCTTGTCGCAGTCGGGGCAGTCGAGCGGGTGGTTGAGAAGGATGAACTCGAGGATGGCGTCCTGGCCGTCGGCAGCCTTCTCGCTCGTCAGAGCCGTCTTGAGGACGAGGCCGTCCGTTGCGGTGAGGGTGCAGGCGGCCTGGAGCTTCGGCAGCCCCTCCACCTCGCAGAGGCACATCCGGCAGGCCCCGAGTGGAGGCCCGACCCGCGGCTCGTAGCAGAAGACCGGGATCTCGATCCCGATGGACGCTGCGGTCTCCACCATCCCCTGACCCCTCGGTGCCTGCAGTTCGTGGCCGTCGATGGTGACGGTGACGAGCTCGGGCTGCGGCTGTGTGCTCATCGCGACACTTCCGGCACGGTCCGCGCGTCACGCGTGCGCATTTCGCCGTTAGCGTTGAAAGCGGGTGGTGGGCTGGGGTGCCCCACAGGACGGACGGGCGCGATGCTCATGGTCCGGTCGGAACCTCGATCTCGGCCCGCAGGCGCGCGTGGTGCTGGTCGACGGGCGCGAGGACCCCCTTCAGGGACGACTCGTCCCCGAAGGGGCAGCCGCCCTCGTCGATGTGACGCTGGTACTCCTCGCGGAACCTCGCCACGTAGCTCGCCACCGGCATCGCGGCCGCGTCGCCGAGTGGGCACAGGCAATTCCCGAGGATGCGGTCGCAGACGTCGAGGAGGACGTCGAGCTCGCCCTGCGTCGCGTCGCCCTCCTCGATCTTGTGCAGGAGCTGCACCATCCAGCGCGTCCCCTCGCGGCAGGGCGTGCACTTCCCGCACGACTCGTGCATGTAGAACTGCGCGACCCGCAGGCCGAGCTGCACCATGCAACAGCGGTCGTCGATGACGATGACGGCGCCGGAGCCCAGCATCGTCCCCGCCGCCGCCATGGAGTCGAAGTCGAGCGGCGTGTCCACCTCGGCCGCGGTCAGGACCGGCACCGATGAGCCGCCGGGGATGATCGCCTTCAGCTCGCGCCCGTCCGGGATCCCACCGCCGAGGTCGTAGATCAGCTCGCGGAGCGACGTCCCCAGCTCGAGCTCGTAGTTTCCGCCGTTGACGACGTTTCCCGAGAGCGAGAACACGCGTGTGCCGGCCGAGTGCTCCACTCCGAGGCGCGCATAGGCCTCGCCGCCCATCTGCACGATCTTGGGCACCGTCGCAAGCGTCTCGACGTTGTTGATCAGCGTCGGCGACGCGTACAGGCCGGAGATGGCAGGGAAGGGCGGCTTGGTGCGAGGCTGGCCGCGGCGGCCTTCGAGGGACTCGAGCAGGCCGGTCTCCTCGCCGCAGATGTACGCACCGGCCCCCCGGTGGACGACGACGGCCAGGTCCCATCCGGAGCCGAGCACGTCCTTGCCGACGTAGCCCGCCTCGCGGGCCTCCTCGAGCGCGGCGACGACGACCTCGTACTCCCTCAGGTACTCGCCGCGGAGGTAGATGAACGCGAGGTTCGAGCCGATCGTGTTCGCGGCGATGAAGACGCCCTCGAGGAAGAGGTGTGGGACGCGCAACATGATCTCGCGGTCCTTGAACGTCCCCGGCTCGGACTCGTCCGCGTTGACGACGAGGTAGATCCGCTTCGAGGAGTCCTCGGGCTTCGGCAGGAAGCTCGCCTTGCGCCCCATGGGGAAACCCGCGCCGCCGCGCCCGCGCACGTCGGCGGCCAGCAGTTCGTCCAGTACCGCCTGGCGCTCCATCCCGAGCGCTCTGCGAAGCGACTCATAGCCGCCGACGGTCTCGTACTCGGCGAGCTTCGTCAGGTCGCGCTCGTCCGCGTGCGCGAGGAGGAGCTTTCTAAGCGCCACTGCGCAGCTCCCTCACGATCCCGGGCACGTCGGCCGGCTGCACCGGCTCGCGGTACCGGTGGTCGACGACCACGACCGTCCCCCACCCGCAGCCGCCGGCGCACTCGACCGTACGCAGCGTGATCTCGCCGTCCGCCGTCGTCTCGCCCGCCTGGGCGTCCAGCTCTCGCTCGAAGGCCTCCAGCACCTGCTGGGCGCCGACGAGGGCGCAGGAGACGTTCGTGCATACCTCGACCATGTGCCGGCCGACCGGCGCCAGGTGGAACATGTCGTAGAAGCTGGCCACCGCCTTGCAGTACGCGGGCGTGAGCTCGAGCGCGTCGCCGACCTCGCGGAAGGCCTCGGGCGGAAGCCAGCCGCCGTTCTCCTCCTGCGCGAGCCGAAGGGCGGGGAGGACGGCCGAGCGGCTCTCCGGATACTGCGCGGCGACCTCCCGGATGCGGTCGTACAGAGTCGAAGCGGCGCTCACCGATCCACCTCGCCCATCACCGTGTCGAGCGAGCCGACGATGGCGATCAGGTCGGCGACGAGCGCGTCGCTCATGCACGTCGCGGTCGCCTCCAGGGCCACGAACGACGGCGCACGGAACTTCACGCGCCAGGGCTTCGACCCACCGTCCGAGACGAGGTAGCAGCCGAGCTCGCCTCGCGGCGACTCGACGGTCACGTAGACCTCTCCCTCGGGCACGCGGTACCCCTCCGTGACGAGCTTGAAGTGGTGGATCAGGCTCTCCATCGAGGTGTGGAGCTCATTCCGGGGCGGGAGGACGATCTTGCGGTCGTCCACGATCCACGGCCCCTCGGGCATGCCGTCGAGCGCCTGCTGGACGATGCGCGTCGACTGGCGCATCTCGTCCATGTGCACCTTGTAGCGGTCGAAGACGTCGCCGTTCGCATACACGGGCACGTCGAAGTCGACCTGGTCGTAGGCGAGGTACGGCTGCGTCTTGCGGAGGTCCCAGTCGACGCCGGACGCCCGCAGCACGGGCCCGGACTGACCGAGTGCGATCGCGTCCGCCGCAGAGAGAAGGCCGACGCCCTTCGTCCGCTCGAGCCAGATCGCCTGGCCCGAGAGGATCGACTCGTACTCGTCGACGCGCCCCTGCATCGTGTCGGCGAACGCTCGACACTCGTCGTAGAAGCCGACCGGCACGTCCTCTGCGAGCCCGCCCGCCTGGAAGTAGCGCGTGTGCATGCGCACGCCGGTGACCAGCTCGAACAGGTCGAGGATGGCGTCGCGCTCGCGGAAGCAGTACCAGAACATCGAGATAGCTCCCAGCTCGAGCGCGGAGGTCCCGAGCCAGACGAGGTGGGAGTGGATCCGGTTGAGCTCGCACAGGAGCATGCGCATCCACTGCGCCTTCGGCGGCGGCTCGACGCCGAGCAGCTTCTCGATCGCCAGGACGAAGACGAGCTCGTTGTTCTGGAAGGAGACGTAGTCGATCCGCTCCGGGTACGTGATCGCCTTCCACCACGTCTTGTGCTCCATGTTCTTCTCGAAGCCGGTGTGGAGGTAGCCGACGACGGCGCGCAGGCCGACGACCTTCTCGCCGTTCAGCTCGATTACGAGCCGAAGGACGCCGTGCGTGGAGGGGTGGTTGGGCCCGAAGTTGACCTCGAGGATGTCCCCC
>DATIBF010000053.1:0-90809 GCA_035457655.1 Gaiellaceae bacterium | reverse complement strand
GGCAACAGAGCGGCGTGGCGGCGAACGCATTTGAGTAGCGGGTTCCACCGGCGAGGAACGATCTGCGCGTCTGCGGCATCGCGGAGAGAGTGTCCGTCGCGCGTTGATCGTCGGTCACGATGATCAGGACGTTAGGAGCTTGCGCCCGGGCGCTCGCCGGGAATGCTGCGCAGCCCGCTACAAGCGCAGCAAACACCACCCAGGCTCCGAGACTCCAGCGATTCTTCACGACGCATCCTCGAGACGGTCAACTTACAGCGCGGTCGGAAGCCCGGAAGCGGTTACGCGGATCGGCACAGCTGGTCGCCGGTCACATCCGACCGAGCGACCAGCTAGCACGGAATCGGGGGGACGGAGGAACCGCCGGTCAGAAACGACTCCCGTACTGGGGTGAGCAAAGGTTCCCGACGTGGGCTGCGGTGCGCTTCGAGCGGTCCTCGGGAACCCCGGTAGACTCCGGTGCGTCGGTGCGACGGGCATTCGTCACTGGCGGCGCCGGGTTCATCGGGTCGGCGCTCGTGCGGTTGCTCGCCGAGCGCGGCTACGGCGTTCGCGTCTTCGACAACCTCTCGACCGGGACTCCTGCCAACCTCGAGGGGACCGACGCCGAGCTCGTCGCAGGCGACGTGCGCGACGTGGCGGCGCTCGAGCGGGCCGCAGCCGGCAGCGACGTCGTCTTCCATCTCGCCGCCGGCACGGGGGTTGTCCCGTCGATCGAGGATCCGTTCGCGGACTTCGACCTGAACGCGCGCGGCACGCTCGCGGCGCTCTGGGCCGCCCGCAGCGCGGACGCGAGCCGACTCGTCTTCTCGTCCTCGAACGCGCCGCTGGGCGCGGGGGCCTACCCCGCCAGCGAGGACAAGCCGACTGCGCCGCTCTCCCCGTACGGCGCCAGCAAGGCCGCAGGCGAGGCGTACTGCTCGGCCTTCCACGGCGCGTACGGGTTCGATGCCGTCGCCGTGCGCTTCTCGAACGCCTACGGCCCGCGCTCGGCGCACAAGTCGAACGTGATCCCGCTCTTCATCCGCCGCCTGCTCGCCGGCGAGGAGCTGGTTGTCTACGGGGACGGCTCGCAGACGCGGGACTTCGTCTTCGTCAGCGACCTGGCGGCCGGCCTCGTCCAGGCCGCCGAGTCGGAGGGGGTCGGCGGGGAGGTCTTCCAGCTGGCGAGCGGGGTCGAGACGAGCGTCAACGACCTCGTGAGCTTGCTGGCGGATGTGTCCGGCCGTGAGCCGGACGTGCGCCGAGAGCCGCCCCGATCGGGCGAGATCCTCCGGAACTACTCGCTGGTCGACAAGGCGCGGGAGCGCCTCGGGTACAGCCCCGTGGTGCGGCTCGAGGACGGCCTCCGCCGCACTTACGAGTGGTTCGAAGCGCTGGTCGTACAGTCGTAGCCGCGCGAGAAGGATGCGACAGCCGCGGCGCGAAGTACCTTGGCGACCGATGGCCGTACACGTCCTCCATGTCTCGAAGACGGGCGGAACCGCGATGCGCTACGCGATTCGCCGCGAGCGGCGCGCCGCCGGCGGGACGCTGCCGAGCCCGTGGGGGCCGATCTGGGCTCACGAACACGGCTTCCGGCTCGCGGACGTCCCGAAAGACGACAGGGCGGTCATCACCCTTCGCGACCCCGTCTCCCGCTTTCTCTCCGGGTTCTGCAGCCGCCAGCGCAAGGGAGCGCCCCGGCATTGCCGCGAGTGGACGGACGCGGAGCGGATGGCGTTCCAGTATTTCTCGACGCCGCAGGAGCTTGCCGACGCCCTCGCCGAGCCACCCGGTGAGACGAGGGAGCGGGCCGAGTTCGCGATGCGGTCGATCACACATCTCAAGCGTCGCCTCATCCTGTGGACCGGCAGGCCGGCCTACCTGCTCAGGCACCTCGACAAGGTCCTCTACTTCGCACGCCAGGAGACCCTGGACGACGACTGGGAGCGGCTGAAGGAGCTCCTCGAGTTGCCGAGCGGCGTCATCCTGCCCCGTGACGACGTCGTCGCCCACCGCACGATCTACCCGTACGACCTTGCTCTTAGCAGGGAGGGCGTGGAGGCCCTGCGGGCGTGGTACGCGGAGGACTACGAGGTCCTCGAGATCGCCGAGCACCTGCGGCAGGGGCTCGCTCCGCCGCGCGTCTCGCTCACAGCGCGCCTCAGGTCGCTGCTTCGCGAGGGCCGCGCCGCGTCCCGGGAGCTGCTGCCCGAACGGCCGGTGCTCCCACGGGTGCGGGTCGAGCAGCGTTCCGAAGCGGCCTAGCACCCTCAGCGCCGGCCAATCTGCGCCGCGCCTCGGCGCCCGGCGCGAAGCATGGCGTTGGAGGGCTGGCTATCGTGTCGACCCTCGTGAGCTCTCGCCGCGCCGTTCCCAAAGTCGTGATCACGATGCCCGCCTACAGAGCGGAAGGCACGCTCGAGAAGACCGTGGCAGAGATCCCACCCGGCGCTGCGGACGCCATCATCCTTGTCGACGACGCGAGCCCTGACAACACGGTCGAGCTCGCGCGCGAGCTCGGGATCACGGTTTTCGTACACCCGGAGAATCGGGGGTACGGGGGCAACCAGAAGACCTGCTACACGAGAGCGCTCGCGGAGGACGCGGACGTCGTAGTGCTCCTACACCCGGACTACCAGTACGACCCGAAGACCGTCCCACTCCTGGTTGCCCCGATCCTCGCCGGCCATGCCGACATGACCTTCGGATCGCGCTTCGCAGGGCTCGGCGATCCACGTGGAGGCGGCATGCCGATCTATCGGTTCGCGGGCAACCGGGTCACGACGACCCTCGAGAACCTCATGCTCGGATCGCGCTTCACCGACATGCACAGCGGCCTGCGCGCCTACACGCGCGAGTGCCTGCAATCGCTGCCGTTCCTTCGCTACTCGGACGACTTCAGCTTCGACTCGCAGCTGCTCGTCGACGCGGTGACCGGGGGACAGCGCGTCGTCGAGATCCCGATCCCGACCCGCTACACGGAGGAGTCGTCCTCGATCTCGATCGGTCGCTCGCTCAGGTACGTGGGCAACACGCTGGCCTATTGCGCGCGCCAGGCAGTCTCCCGCGGCCGTCGGGGCCGGCGGTCGCCGCTCGCGCCGGAGGGAAGGCGCGAGGCCTTACGGGCGCAAGGCCCGACGGTTGCGCAGCGCTGCGTGGCGTGCGGCGCGGGCGAGATGACCCTGCTCTGGCCGGCGAACGCCGAGGGCGACATCCCGCCCGCCGAGTACAGCTGCACGAGCGGCGCGCTCTCCCAGCACGACGACATCCTCGAGTGCCCGGCGTGCGGAATGGTGAGCTCGCGTCCGACACTCGCCGCGGCCGAGATCCTGGAACGCTACGAGGACGTCATCGACGAGAGCTACCTGGGCGAGGAGGAGGGCAGGCGCGAGCTCTTCGAGTGGGTCCTGCGGGTCATGGGCGGCTATCGGGTGCGGGGTGACCGCCTGCTCGAAGTCGGCTCTAACGTCGGTCTCTTCCTCGACACGGCCGCCAAGGCCGGCTGGCGGGCGCGCGGCATCGAGCCGTCGAGATGGGCAGTGGAGGCCGGGCGTTCCCGCTTCGGAGTCGAGCTGGAGCAGAAAGCGCTCGAGGACCTCTACGAGCCGCCCGGAAGCGCAGACGCGATCGTCCTCTTGGACGTCCTCGAGCACCTCGTGGATCCGCTCGACGCGCTCCGGAGACTTCGGACGCTGCTCGACGACGAGGGCCTGCTCACGCTCTCCACGATCAACCTCGCAGGCCTCCACGCGAGGCTGCGAGGAGAGAGATGGCCTTGGCTGATCCGTCCCCACCTGCACTACTTCACACCCGCCACGGTCGAGGCGCTTCTACGCTCGGCGGGCTACAGGATGGTGGAGTGGGCGCTCGTCCCCCGCTCGTTCCACCTCTCGTATGTCGCCAACCGGATGAAGTCGAGCCTCGGGCGGGGCGGCGAGGCCTCAGCGCGACTCACGAGCCTGGTCGACTTCAGGCTGCCGGTTGGCTGGCTGGGTGACGTCGTCCTCGTCGTCGCCCGCCCGCTCCCGGTCTCCGCGAAGCACGGAGGGACCGGAGGCCTGGAAAGCCGATTCCTCGGCGCGAAGACCCTGGTCGCGCCCACGCAGGCTGACGAGAAGGAGGCCCGCCGCCACGAACGGGAGCACGCTAAGCGCGTGCACGACGAGCGCGTATGAGAGCGCCTCCGCGCGCGGGATCCCGTAGGCGATCAACGCCACGACGGCCGCGGCCTCGAACACGCCAACCGCGGCCGGCGCCGACGGAAGGAGGTGGGACAGTCCGGTCGTGATGACGACGAAGACGCCTGCCTCCGGCCACAGCCCGAGATCGAATCCGAGCATGACGAACCAGAACGAGAAGCCGAAGACGACCCACGAGAGCAGCGTCCAGGCAAAGCCGACGAGCCCGACACGCGCGCTCCGTAGGGCGATGACTCCCACGGTCAGATTTCGGACGGCCGCCTCGACGCGCTTCGGTGAGAGGAAGGGAAGGCGGACCAGCGGACGCAGGACGAAACCGACGGCTCTCTCGCCGTACACGCGCAAGACGACGACTGCGGCTGCCACGAGGACGACGAACGCGATCGCGAGCGTGCCCGCCGCCTGGATCCACGTCACCTCGGGAAGCCACGGCAAAGAAACGAAGAGGAGCAGGAGGAGCGCGAGAACGTCGAAGATCCGCTCGACGACGACGGTCCCGGCCGTCTCGACCCGGGACGGGCCGCCGAACGATCGCAAGACGACGACACGAGCCGCGTCACCCGCTCGGAAGGGGAGAACGTTGTTCAAGAATTGACCGAGCAGGAGCGCCTTCGAGAGCGGCCACAGACCGGGTCGCGTCCGGGGGGAGAACAACGAGCGCCAGCGGAGGACGCGCATGAAGAAGGCAAGAGCCAGGAGGGCGAACGCGGGTACGAGATACCAGTAGTTGCTCTCGCGTAATGACCGGCCGAGCTCGGCGACGTCGACGTCGCGCACGGCGAGGTACGCGAAGGCCACCGTCACCGCGGTGGCGAGGACATAGGAGGTGAGCCGCCTGCGCCGCCCGGAGCTCAGCGGGCCGCTCACGCCGACTCCTCCCCGGCCAGGCAGGCGAGGCTGTAGACCTCGTAGCGCTCCCCGCTCCACGAGAGGCAGCGACGGGGCAGTCGCTCCACCGCGGGTACCTCGGTCGTGCGCCGGAGCCGTGAAACCTCGCTCGTGAACGGCTGCATGCTCCCCCAGGCGTGTGCCTGGCCGCGGGTGCGAACGACGAGGTAGTCAGCTCCGTAGCGCTCGCGCAGCTCGGTCACCGCCGACAGCGAGGGGCCGTAGAACGCCTCGACGGAGGCGGACATCCGCTCGCGGATGACGTCGAAGTACTCGACCGCCCACGGCTGGTAGAGCTTCCGCGAGATCACGACGGGTCGCCGGGCGGCGATCGGGATGCAGTTCGCGTCGAGCGGGTCGGCCGCGAGGACCGACTCCTTCGGCACGGTCTCGAGGAAGCTGTAGAGCTCGGCTTCCTGGCAGGCAACTGCTCCAGGGCTCCGTCCACCACCCGCGACGGCAACCGTCGCGACCAGCACTGCCGCGGTGACGAGCGCCGCCGGCACGGCGAGCGCCGCCGCCGCGAACGAGCGTGCTCCTCCGGGCTCCCTGGGCCAGAGTGCCACCGCCAAGAGGAGCCCTGCGAGTAGACCCACGACGAGCTCGGGCGCCGCGTCCGCCAGCCAGGAGCCGAACTCCGCGACCGAGAAGCGAGGTCCGAGCGGGAAGAACGCCAACGCGAGGAAGGCGGCGGCCGGCCCGAGCAACGGTGCCACGACGAGGGCAGCACGCCCACGCGCGGAGAGGGCCTGGAGAGTGGGACGCAGGAAGACTCCTATGGCGATGCAGAAGAACGGCAGCAGCGCGTACGTGTAGCGGTGTGGAAGGTAGAGACGGAAGAGGAGGGCGTGCGCGAGGAGGAAGAGTGCGAGCGCGACGATCGGAATCGTCCAGACCTCCCAGCGGAGGAGCCGCGTGTTGGACGGACGGACGAGCAGGAGGAGCAGCGCGGTGACCGCGATGATCGAGCCGGACTCCTGAAGGAAGAAGCCGCTGTAGTTCTGGCGCAGGTACTCGAGCGTCGACGAGGCGAAGAAGTGCATCTGGCCGCCTGGTCCGAACTCGGGGTAGAGGCGAGCCTCGGCCTCCGTGATCACATCCTGCGATCCGGTCGTGAACCGCGTGAGGACGAACGCCGCCACAACTCCCAGAACGCTGACGGCAGCCCAGCGTGCGCGCTCGACATCGACGTAGGCGCGCCGATCTCGGGCGAGCGTCGAAAGCAGCACGACGGCGAGAGCGACGACGCCGGCGGGCGGATAGAGGAGGAGCCCAACGGGCGGGACGAGGGCCGCGGCGCGGTTCCTCCGTGAGAGCAGTAGGAGGACGGTCAGTAACACGATCGGCTGCGCGAACGCGCGGGGGTGGCCGCCGCTGAAGCGGTGTATCTCCCACGGCACGAGAAAGAGAGCGCCCGAGATCCAAGCGGCGGGACGCCAGGACACCTGCGTGCGGACGATCCTGAAAACCAGCCACACGGCCAGCGGCTGGAGCACGAGGGGCAGCAGCTCGCCGAACGTGACCGGGTCGACGACGCGGCTCGCAAGCCAGTACAGGGCACGGAATGCGGGTGGGCTGTAGCCCGTCTCGAGGAGAGACTCGGTGAGCGGGTCGCCGAAGAGCCCGTCGTCCCGGAACCGTCGCATCCAGAACTCGTGGATCATCGAGTCCGTCTGGAAAGTCAGCGCCTGCGAGACGATGCGCCACTCGGCATGCAGCGTGGCCAGGAGCGCGATCGTCACGACGAGGGCTTCCTCGAAGAGACGAGAGCGAAGGACGCGGACGAACGCTTCCGGCCTCGCCTCCGACTCTGCGGTACTGCCGTCGCGGTCCGCTAGCGCAGCCACGCCCGGAGCAGAGCGTTCGCGAACCCCAGCCCGTAGCGGAAGTGCGGCGGCTTCTTCGACGCCCCCGAGAGCCGGCTCGACACCGTCACCGGCACCTCCATCGTCCTGAGCTTGCGCTTGGACGCCTCGAGGATGAACTCCGAGTTGTGGAACTGGTCCTGGTGGAACTCGAGCTCGCGGAGCGCTTCGGTGCGGACGGCGCGATAGCCGCACGCAGGATCGGTGACGCGGCTGGTCGTCAAGAGCGAGAGGGCCCAGGCGAAGACCTTGATGCCCAGTATCCGGGCGGCATGGTTCGGGTCGGCCGCGCCGAGGACGCGAGAGCCGTTGACGACGTCCACCTCGTCGTCGAGGATCGGCTGGACGAGGCGGGGGAGCTCGGAGGGCTGGTGCTGGCCGTCCGCGTCCATGGTCACGACGAGGCGCGCGCCCGTCGCGAGGGCCAACCTGTAGCCGGTGCGAAGCGCCGCGCCCTGGCCGCGGTTGAGGGGGAGGTGCACCGCCGCCGCCCCAGCCTGACGCGCGCGGCCGATCGTCTCGTCGGAGGAGCCGTCGTCGACCACGATAGCGTGGAGCTCGAGACCGGAGACCTCGGGGGGCAGGCTCGCGATCACCAGGCCGATGTTGCCGGCCTCGTTGTAGGCGGGGATGACGACGGCGATCCCGCCGGCGAACTCGTCGACGTCGGCCGTCGCCTGGAACTCGTTCAGGGCGAGGTTCTCGATCAGCCGCGTCAGGTCGCGGCGTGTCTTCTCCTGGCGCGAGGCGAGGATGTAGCCAAGAACGTAGAGCACCGCGACGGCCACGATCGCGGCGCCGAGGATCCGGCCGGCGCCCTCCTCGTTGAAGGAGAATAGGTCGAGGAACCAGCTGAAGATCGCCGGCTGCAGGGAGACGACGAGCAGCGGGAGGACGAAGAACCCGAACCGGAGGATCAGGTCGCCGTTGCCGATTCGCCGCCGGCGGTACGCCCAGATGGAGACGACCGCGAACGCGAGCGCCGCAAGCAGCCCGGCGGCCCGAAGCGGCGTCAGGTCCATCTCGCCCGAGTGCCCTACTCCGCGCGCTGACTCAGCGGCTCAGGGCGCCACTGCGTCACCGGATCGATGACGTCGGCGAGGACGCGATCCTGGTAGCGGCGGATGACCTCGAGCATGGACTCGATCAGGGTCTCGGAGAGCAGCGTCGGCTGCAGTCCCAGCTCGAGGAGCTTCGTATGCGTCGGGTTGTAGTAGTGCTCCTCCAGCTCGAGACGCGGGTTGGTCACGTGGTCGACCCGCACGTCGATCCCGAGCTCGCCCGCGGCGTGGCGGACCTTCTCCGCCAGGTCGCCGACGTTGAAGACCTCCGTGAACTGGTTGAAAACGCGGTACTCGCCCTCGGTCGGCGGGTTCTCCGCCGTGAGCGAGACGCACTGCAGCGTGTCGACGATGTTCAGGAACCCGCGCGTCTGGCCGCCTTTCCCGTAGACCGTCAGTGGGTGCCCGATCACGGCCTGCACGGCAAACCGGTTCAGGGCCGTGCCGAACAGCTCGTCGTAGTCGAACCTCGTGATGAGGCGGTCGTCGAGGCGCGTCTCGGGAGTCTCGATGCCGTAGACGACGCCCTGGTTGAGGTCGGTCGCGCGGAGCCCCCAGATTCGGCACGCGAAGTGGATGTTGTGGCTGTCGTGCACCTTCGAGAGGTGGTAGAGCGACCCGGGCAGCTTCGGGAAGGGAAGGGTGTCCTTGCGGCCCTTGTGGTCGATCTCGATGAAGCCCTCCTCGATGTCGATGTTGGGCGTTCCGTATTCGCCCATCGTCCCGAGCTTGATCAGGTGGGCGGCGGGGGCGTAGTCGCGCATCGCCCACAGAAGCTTGAGCGAGCCGATGACGTTGTTCGCCTGCGTCATGACCGCGTGGTCGACGCTCTTCATCGACCACGGCGCGCTCGGCTGCTCGCCGTAGTGGACGATCGCGTCGGGCTCGAACTCCCGGACGACGTCGGCGATGAAGGTGCCCTCGGCGATGTCGCCGACGTACGGCTCGATGTCCTTGCCCGAGACCTCGCTCCAGGCCTGGATCCGCTCGACGAGGGAGACGATGGGAGTGAGGGAATGCGAGCCGGCCTCCTCGACCCAGCGGCGGCGCGCGAAGCTGTCGGCCACCGCGACCTCGTGACCCTGCCCGGAGAAGCGCATGGCCGTGGGCCAACCAAGGTAGCCGTCGCCGCCGAGAATCAGGACCCGCATTCGGAGCTCCCTTCCGTTTTCACAGCCTGCGCGTGTTCCCGCGCCTCGATGATGACCTGCAGCAACCGGCGACCATAGCAGCCGCCACCGCCGGACCGGCCGCCCAGTTCAGGTGCCCCGTCTGAGCCGCACCACCGGCGCGGTCAAGAGCGCACGCTCGGCCGCAGGCAGGACGACGGGAAGCACCGCCGCGTAGGCGATGAAGGCGCCCGCGGCGGTCGCCGCCAGCGAGACCCACCAGGCCCGGCCGGCGAGTGCGGCCTGGAGCACGACGGCGGTCAGGGCGGCGGCTCCCGCCGGCAAGGCAAGGCCGACATAGGCGCGCTCGTAGGGCTGGATGCCGACGCGGCGGCGGACCTGGACGAGGCGCACGACGTTCAAGACGGCGATGCTCACGGCGGCGGCAGCCGCGGCGCCCTCCATCCCGAAGGCGGCGGTGAGCCCGACTGCGAGGCCCACGAGGAGTGCCAGGCCGAGCGCGTTGTCGACGAGGTCGACGCCGGTGAACCCGGTCATGATCAGGATGAAGGCGACGCCGCCGGTGGCGACGTTCACGGCCTGGCCGGCGAGGAGGATGCGAAGGGCGCTCTCGCCTACCTCGTACCGGCTCGAGAACGCCTCCAGGACGTCGTCGGCGGCGACGAAGAGGACGATCAGGAGTGGCAGCGTGGCCGCGAGCGCCCAGCGGGTGCTGCGCTTGAAGAGCTCTCCGAGCCGCTCGCGCTCGCCACGGGCGTGGAGGTCGGCGGCAAACGGGGAGAAGACGAGGTTGAGCGACGTGAGGAAGAGGAGCAGCACCTGCGAGATGCGGGCCGCGGCCGAGTAGGCGTCGAGCTCGGTTCCCTGCTCGAAGGCGGCGAGCACCCAGAGATCCGCCCAGAAGATCGCCTGGGCGAGCAGCGCCGCCGGCGCGCGCGGAAGCCCGTAGCGGATGACCGCGCGCACCTCCTCCCTGGTGGCCGGCCGGCCCGCGAAGGCGCGTGCTTCCCAGCGCCAGAGGGCCCAGGCGGCCAGGGACGCGACGAGCCAGGAGGCGCCGTAGGCGAGGATGACCGCGTCGCTCTCGCCGCCTGCGGCGATCGCGGCTCCCGCGAGGACGATCCAGACGAGCGGCTGGCCGATCCAGAAGACGTAGAGGGTCTGCCGCATCTGGGTCAGTCCCCGCGTGGCGCCGAGGTAGACGCTCGTGAGTGCGATGAAGGGGATCCCCGGCGCGGCGAGCGCGATGGCCCGGGCGTAGTCGCCGAAGAGCGGCGCCGACGCCGCGAGTACGGCGGCGAGTACGATGCTGGCGGCGAAGGCGATGAGCGCGCAGCGGTCGACGAGGCTGCGGAGATGGTCGGCCGCGCTCGCGCCTCGGCCGATCGCGACCAGCCGCACCGCGGCCATGTCCATGCCGAAGCGGGTTCCCGCCGACGCGACGAACGCGACCTGGACGGCGACCGTGACGATGCCGAACGCGCCCGGCAGGAGCGTCCGGCCGAGCAGGATCTGCGTGCCCATGGCCGCCGCCACCCCAACGCCGAGGCCGACGACGTTCGCCGCCGTGCCCGAGAGGAGCGTGCGCTCTTCGCTCACGCCGCTCGGGACGGGCTACTCGAGATAGCCAAGGCCGCGGAGTCGCTCCTCCACCAGGCGCTCCTCCTCCTCGCTGAAGACGCCGACCGCCTCTCCCGAGGGGCTGCGGCCCCACTCCGGGTCGGGATCGAGCCCGACCGCCTCGGCGATCCGGCCCGCGAAGTCCGCGAGGGAAGTCTCGGGGCCCTCACCCGGATCGACGCCCGGCCCGGCGAGCGCGTAGATCCCCTCAGGCCGGTGGTCGCCGGAGAGCCAGTCGGCCTCCTCGACGAGCTGGCGAGCATGCGTGAGGCTGTAGAGCGGCGCCGGCTGGAGAAGGAGGTCGGGGGCGCGGTCCAGGTACGGGCCGGCGAGCACGTCCTCCTTGCGGAGCACGCCGCCGATCGGATGCGCGCCCGTCTCGGGGTCCGTGAGCTCGAGCAAGGCGGCGGCGACCTCGTCGCGCACGCGCTCGTAGTCGGCGCCCGCGACGATGCCGTTTGGCTCGCGGCCTGCGAGGTTGAGGGAGACGCCCTCGCCCGTGGAGATCACGCTCGTGTAGGCCATCGTGTGCGCCCAGTCGATGGGCGCAGTCGGGACGGCGACGCGCCCGTGCAGCCCCAGCCGGTCGTACACGACCCGCGCGAGCGACCGAACCCGGCCCCACGCGAGCAGGTTGACGAGCCCGGAGCCGCGGCCGAAGCGCAGAAAGCCGAGGTGCTCGAGCACCTTGTTCATCGAGAGCGCCCGCGTCACGGGCTGGTGACCGTGGTCCGACATGAGGACGACGAGGTCGTCGTCGTCGGTCCGGGCCTCCAGGGTGCGCAGCTCGCGGTCGAGCAGACGATAGACGTCGCGCACGCGGTCGCCGACGGGCGAGGCGGCCACCTCTGCATGCCGGGGATGCTCGGGGTGGACGTACTCGAGCAGGCAATGCTGGAGCCGGTCGGGCGAGACGAAGACGATGCAGGCCGCGTCCCAAGGCTCCTCGTCCAGGAGCGTGCGCACGGCGGCGGCACGCCTGCGAGTCAGCTGCTCGAGCTCGGCGACGAGTTGGAGCGGCTTGTGCCGGAGCGTCGTCCACGAGCCGCCGTTGATCGGCCAGCCCAGTCGCGGGCCGGCGTCGGCAGGGTGGCTGAACGTCCGTCCGGGGGGGACGACGCCCCCGGCGATTGCCACGCCCCGGATCTCCGGCGGCGGGTACGTCAGCGGCACGTTGACGAGCAGCGTCGCCTTCCCGGCCGCGGACAGCCGGTCGGGCCACGTCGGCGCGAGGATGGAGCGGTACGAGACCGGCAGCCGCCGCGTCGCCCCGGGGCGGTACTCGAGGATGTCGAACACCCCATGGCCCGCCGGGTCCCTGCCGGTGAGGAACGTCGGCCAGGCGGCCCAGGAATGGGACGGAAGACACGAGCGCGATACGCCCCGCCGGCCGCGCGCGATCAGCTCCTGGAGCGCGGGCAGCTCGCCGGCGGCGAGGAGCGGGTCGAGGACGTCCCAGTCGGCGCCGTCCCAGCCGACGACGAGCACGCGGTTGGCCATGGGCGAGGAGGATACCGAGTGCCCGTGGGCACCCCTCCGCCTAGGCGCCGAGGTCGTACGGGTTGCGGCCGCACGTACCGCCCGGTGCCACCGGCACGAAGCCGGTCCACAGGTTCCACCACTCCCCGCCCGCCGGCACCTCGTCCGTGATCGCCGCCCCGCGAGGGGCGAGCACGACCATCCTCTTGTCGCCGGTGACGAACACCGGCGCCCACTCCTCGCGAAGCGCTTCGAGCGCCTGAGACGCGTCCTCCCGGGCGACCCAGCGGTCCTTGTGCACCAGGAGCAAGGTCGCGGGATCACCGGTGGACGGCACGTCCCCGAAGGAGTCCAGCGTCTCGACGTCGCCGTCCCAGACCCGCACTCCGAAGGTCGACCCGGTGAAGGCGGGAAGGAGGCGGCTCGTGTACGGGTCGGTCCACACGACGTCCATCTGCGCAGCCTCGGGAGTCGAGAACCACGAACGGAGCTCGTGCCAGCGCGTGGCCGGGTCGTTCCTCCACGCTTCTCTGTCGTCACACCGCGAGAACTCGCGGAAGCCGGGGATCAGCACCAGGGCCGCGAGCGCGACGGCACCCAGCTGCGCCGCGCGGAGCCCGCGTCGTCCGTCGATCCGCCTGCGCAGAAGGAGCCACAGGCCGCCGAACGCCCCCATCACGAGCGGCGGAAAGACCGGATACCAGTAGCGGATGTTCGTGATGTTCAGGACCCAGCGGCCCGAGGAGAACGACCCCAGCCCGACGAGCGCCATCGCGACGAGAAAACTCAGGAACCAGGCCGCCAGCAGCCAGAGACGGCGGTCTCGGAGCAGCACGAGCGCCACCAGGAGGAGCGCGGCCAGCAGAAGGAACACCCAGCCCGTGTCCCAGGCCAGGAGCAGGCGCGGGAGGACGAGCAGTGTGTCGAGGGGGCTGCCGAGCTGGTCCTGGATGTGCTCCATCCGAACCTGGCCTTCGACAAGCTCGGCGTCGCCTCGCTCGAGCAGGAGCCGTAGGTGCACGAACGGGTCGCCTGCGTACACCCAGCCGTAGAGGAGCTCGAGCGCTGCCGTGGCCACCGCAGCGCCCGCGAGCAGGACAATCCGACGGAGGGGATAGCGGAGGAGGAGCACCAGGGCGATGACGGCGGGGAGGAGGATCGGGCTGAACTCACGCACGAGGTAGCTCCAGCCGAGGAGGACGCCGCCGCAGACCACGGCCGCGGTCGGCACCCACGTGCGCGGGGACTCCTGCGGCCGCGAGCCGGCGATCAAGAGGCAGAGAAACGCGGCGGTGAACGTCGCGGTCGCGGTGAGATCGGGGAAGATCTGGCTCGAGTTGACCAGGTAGTTGACGTTCAGCCCGGTCACGAGCGCCGCCGCAGCGGCGAGCAGACGATCTCGGAAGAGCAGGAGCATGGTCGCGTAGACCGCTCCCACGAGGGCCATGCCCGAGAGGAGCGGAACGGCGTAGAGGGCGGCTTCCGAGGGCCCGAAGACCCCGAGCGCGGCGCGGACCGGGGCCATGAGGCCGATGCGCAGGGTGAAGAGGTCCGGGGCAACGTCCGGGAAGTCGAAGGCCGTGCGGAAGTACCACGAGGGGTCGTAGGGATGCGGGCCCTGCAGGTACACGAGCTGGCCGAGCAGGTACAGGGCGACCGTGATCCCGCCGACCACCCAGTCGAGCCGAGACGAAGGCATCGCCCGCAAAACGGTCGGCTCGGATGCCGGCGGCGATGCGCCTGGCGCCTCGTGCGTCGTCGCTGTCAGCTTCATGCCGAGTGGCTCCGGTTGCTTACTATGGTGGACTTGCGTGCGGGAAGGTCGTTCCAGCTGCCGCCGGCCGGTATCGCGCGCGGTTGCGACGGCTTGCTCGATTTCGTCGTGCTCGCCCTTGCCGCGTGGACCGTCGTCTACCACGCGTGCGTGGTGCTCGGAATCGACGCCGTCTGGGCTCTGATCGCCTGGGCAGCCGGGCTCGTCGCGTCAGCGTGGATTGCCTTCCGGCGCGATGACGACGCACGGCCCACACACGAGCCGTCGCGGCCCGCGGCCTGGCCGCCAAGCCGGCTGGCCCTCGCGCTCTGCGGCTACTCGGCGGCAGTGGGCCTGAGCGCCGCCGTCTACGCGTTCGCCGAGGCGCGCTGGGCGGTCGTCTGGCTCCTGCTCTTCCTGACCGCGGCCGCAGGGACGGGCCTCGCGTACCTGAGGGCGACCGGGCGACTTCGCCTCGACCTCGCGGCCGACGGCGCGCGGGCGTGGCCGGGAACCGTCGTGGCCTTCGTCTGGGCGGCCGGACTCGCGGTGTTCTCGTTGCTCTTCGTCCGCCCGGACGCCGACGACACGCAGTACGTCCATCTGTCCACGTGGATCGCCGAGCACGGCAGCTTTCCGCTGCGGGACACGCTCTTCTCCGACGAGGTCTTCCCGGCGATCATCTACCCGCCAATCTCGTCCTTCGAGGCGCTGATCGGCTCGCTTGCCGGAGCCGTCGGCGTCTCGGCCGCCGGCGTGACCTATCTGGTCGTCACGCCGCTGGCGACGGTCCTCGGCGTCCTGGCCACGTGGCGGCTGCTGCGCGCATGGAAAGTGCCGCTCGTCGGGCTCGCCCTCACCACCGCGATGGTCTTCTTGGTCATAGCCGCCGAGGAGCACCGAACCCTCGGCAACCTGTTCGTCGGGCGCATCTGGCAGGGGAAGATCATCCTGCTCGTCGTTCTCGTCCCCGTCCTGTTCGTCCTCGCGCAGGAGTACTCGGAGCGGCCCACTCGGCGCGCGCTCGTGCTACTTGCCGCTGCCGGAGCGGCCGGGGTGGGCCTGACCAGCAGCGGAACCTTCGTGCTCCTGGCGCTCGGCGCGGGGTGCCTCGCTCCACTGGCCCTGCGTTCCGTCAGGGAGGCGGCGCTCGGGCTCGCGGCGGTTGCCGCCTACCCGCTCGGCGCCCTCGTCGTCACCGCGGCCGCAGGGCAACGCAGGGCCGGCGAGGACTTCTCCTCCGACGTGGCCACTGGCGAGATCGCCAGGATCGTTCTCGGGAGCGGCTTCCTGGCGTTCGTCGCGGTCGCGGCCGCGCTGATCGGGCCCCCGCTGATCGCCGACCGCCGCGCCGCTCTCATGGCCGCATCGACAGTGCTGCTCGTGGCCGTCCTCTACGCGCCCCCGGTGCCGCCGTTCATCTGGGAAGTCACCGGGATCGGCCGCGTCCTCTGGCGGGTCGTCTGGATCGTCCCGGTCGCCGCTCTCGTGGGAGTAGCCGTCACCGCGCTGCCGCCGCGCGCCGGCCCGGCCGTGCTGCGTGCGCTTCCGGCAGGGCTCCTCTGCGTGGCGTTGATCGTCTGGGGGAGCCCGATCTGGGACGCCGGGACTGTTCGCTCCGAGCCGTCCTGGAAGCGTCCTCCGGAGACTTTGACGGCGGCGCGACGGATCCTCGCCCGGGCAGAGCCCGGTGACGTCGTCCTCGCGCCCCAACAGGTCGCGCAGACGCTGCTCATCATGTCGGGCAACGTCACGACGGTCTCTCCGAGGGTCTTCTACACCAGAGCGCTGGAGGACGTGCCGGAGGCTTTCGTGCAGGAACGACTCTTGCTGCAGTCGATCCTCGAGCCCGAGCTCGTCGCGACGGTCACCGGAGTGTCCGAGCGGCCCCGCGACGAATCGGCCGTCGGCCGGGCGCTCCGCCTTGTCGGGGTCGACGTAGCTTGTGTCGAGAGCCGGAGGCTCGGCGCTCTCGAGACCTTGCAAGCGGCCGGCTACTCGCCGACCTTCCGCACGGCGGGTTTGACCTGCCTGCAGCCTCCGAGCTAGGGGTTCACGCCGCCGCGCGACAGAGCGCGGGAGACGGTGACGCGCCAGCTCCGCGGGATCTTCCGCTTGTAGCGCTTCGGAACCCTTCTGAGGGCCCGGACCGCCGTGCTGCGCTCGGTCGAGCCGCGCGCGGCCGCCGTAATCGAGGACTGAGCGATCGCTTCGGCGTCCTCGTAGAGCTCGATGTAGGCGAGGCGCGCCGCTTCCAGCCGATCAAGCACCGCGCGGTCGGCCTCGTGATCCGCGAGGCCGGAGACGAGGTCCCACACCTCATCGGCGAGCGTGCGAAGGCTCTCCGGGATCTCGAAGTCCTCCCAGCTCGAGCGCGAGCGGCTGAGCGAGCGGTCGACGAACTCGTGGATCTGGACGATCGTCGCCGCCGGCGCGTCGCGGACGACGGCCAGGTCGAGGGCGTCCCCGACGTGGGCGGTCACGCCCGTCCAGTCGTCGAGGAGGTCCTGGTACCTGACGAACGCCCTGGGACCCTCGCGGGTCGCCCGCTCGGTGAAGAGCACCTGGTTGACCCAGCCGGCCGTCCGCTCGACGTCGCCCTGCCAGCTGCCGTAGGAGCGCTGCTTGCTCTCGATGACGGCAGCCGGGTGGCGGAGCACGGTCACGAATCTCGGCGACGCGCCCACGTCGAGCGCCGCCTGTCGCCAGAGGGGCAGGAACCAGGAGAGCCGGGGGTCCTTGATGATGACGTGGTCGTCCTTCGCGAACTCGCCCGCGAGCCACTCCCGCAGGTTGCGCCGGACGTCCTCGTCGATGGCCACCCGGCCGGTCTGTGCCCAGGCGGACGGCCTCGCGTCCGCGACCTGCACACCGGCGCGGCCGAGGAGCCCGTTGTGGAAGTCGACCACCCACTTGGGCTCGGCGAACCCACGCGGATTCGTCGGGTCCGCGCCCACCTCCGGCTGCGGCACGTGGAAGCCGAGCCGCTGCATGATCCCCGTGAAGAGGCTCGTCCCGCTGCGACCCGAGCCGACGACGAGAACGAGGGTGCGGTCGTCGGACGGCGCGTGCTGCTCGACGGCGGCTGTTGGCTCGCCCTGCTCCACCGGGGTGCTCATCGCGCGCAGCTTAGCGAGAGCGGCGGCGCGGCCCGTGCCGGACCGTGACGTAGACTGGGCTACCGACGGACACGTGACCGAAAGCCTCGAGACAGCCGAGTCGGTAGCCCCCGCCGCCGCGTCGGAGGACGCGCTCGAGCCTCCCGTTCAGGGCGAGGCCGACTTCCCGTTCGCTCAGCACGTGGAGTTGCGGACGGTCGTGCTCCGGGAGCTGCGCGTCCTGTACCTGCCCATTCCGAAGGCTGGGTGGACGACCGTGCTCTGGCTCCTGTCCGAGCTCGCGGGCATCCCGGCGGAGACCTTCGAGCACTCGACGCTGCCGGGGGTCTCCCCCGCGCTGACCGTGCACGACATGAGCCTCTGGGGGCCCGGCAGGCGGCTGGCCGACTACGAGGGCGAGGAGCGCGAGCGCGTGCTCACCGAGGACGGCTGGCTGCGCTTCTCCGTCGTTCGCGACCCCGCCCCGCGCCTGTGGTCGGCGTGGCAGTCGAAGCTGCTCCTGCGCGAGCCTCGCTTTTTCACGGAGTACGGAGAGGAGCCGTGGTTCCCCCGGGTCCCCCACTCTCCCGATGACGCCGTGGAGGACTTTCGCCGCTTCGTCGCAGCCGTGGCAGCCGGGGAGGCCGTCGACGTGCACTGGGCGGTTCAGCACGATCTCGTCGCTCGGCTCCCCCTCGGCCACGTCGGACGACTCGAGGCGCTCGACGAGACGCTCGCGCTCCTCAAGGCGCACGTCCCGGAAGAGCTGTGGCCGACGGAGACGAGGCACGAGAACCGCACACCGCTCCCGCTGCCGCGGTCGGCGTTCGACGCCGCCACGGCCGAGGGGCTCAACCGACACTACGCGGCCGACTTCGACGAGTACGGGTACGAGCCCGTCCGGCCGTCCGGCGGAAAGGACGACCTGGCCGACTGGCGGGAGCAGGTGACGCCGCTCGTTCCGCTGGTGCAGGAGACGATCGACAGGCACACGCGCATCGGCCAGCTCCATCGGATGGCCCGGCGGGTGCACACAGTCGAGGGCTGGCTGGAGCAGGGTGCCGCCCGACGCGTGGGCCACTCCAGGTCGCCGGTGCTGACCAACCTCGAGCACCAGGCCGACTTCAACGTCCGCTGGGGCTGGGCGGAGGGAACGCCCGCGCCCGGCTTCACGGCGGTCGTTCGGGCGAAGAACGAGGAGCGGGCGCTCCCCTGGGTGCTGCCTCCGCTCCTCCGTGCCGCCGAGCGCGTCGTCCTGATCGACAACGGCTCCACGGACCGGACGCTCGAGGTGGCGCGTGCCACAGCGGCCGACGAGGGCGCCGAAGACCGCCTCGAGATCCACCTGTACCCGTTCTCGGTGGCGCGCTGCGGCGAGGAGCACCTCGGCACTCCGGCCATGTCCCTGCACAGCCTCGTCTACTTCTACAACTGGTCGTTCTCACACGTGCGCACCCGCTACGCGCTCAAGTGGGACGCAGACATGATCCTGACCGACACGGCCGTCAGCACGCTGCGCGACCTCGCCTGGCAGCTGGAGGCCTCCGACGCGGTCGTGAAGATCCCCCGCTTTCCGCTCTACGTCGCCGACGACCGGCGGGCGTTCCTCGACCTCGGGCTGGCCAACTGCGAGGCCTGGGGGTGGCCGAACCGTCCCGGCTACAGCTTCGTCAAGGCGATGGAGTGGGAACAGCCCGTCCTGCCGCGCGAGGTCCAGCGCATCGTCCTTCCCGACTGGTCCTGTGTCGAGCTGAAGTACCTCGACGCCGACGAGTTCGATCACTGGACGGACACCGACTTCCACACGACGACCCGCACACGGCGCAAGCGACGTGAGTGGGAGGTGTTCCGCGCGCTCGCCGACGGCGGCGAGCCCCCGGACGAGGTTGTCCCGGTCGAGTCCCCCGACGGGGCTCACGTCATCGACTACGTGCGCTCGGTCTGGCTCCCGCAGAAGGAGCGCGAGCCCGGAGCCCTCGCCGAGCGCATCCTCCGCCAGCTCGTCCGGGTGTAGCTCTATACGACCCCGACGGCCGCTCGCTGGGCGGACGTGAGCTCGGCGGCCACAGGGTTCGGCTCGGAGCGCCGCTGCCAGCGGTCGCGCAGCAGCTTGACGCGGTGGTGCTGCGTCCGGGTTGCCGCCACCCACGCGTAGCGCGCGAGGTGCCGCGGGGACGGGCGGCCGGCGTCCGTGAGCTCGTAGCCGAACCTCTCCATCCGCCCGGCGAGCACCGTCTCGCAGAGCGCGAGCTCCCACGGCTCGAGCGTCCCCTGCCAGCTGCCGATGAGGGCGGTGGTCGGCGGCTTCTCCCGCGTCCGGCGGTGACCCCAACCTCGATCCGGGACGATCGCCGCGGCAAGCCGCTCCGGCGCGGCCATCTCCGGAACGTAGTCCTCGCCGAGCGCCGCGGAGAGCTTCCGCAGCTCGCCCTCGGGGTCGGCGACGAGAGACTCGTAGCGCACGCGCAGCACCGGCCAGGTCCGGGCCGCCTTCGCCGTGAGATCGATCGAATGCGCCCAGGCGAACGCCGAGTGGTAGGCCCCTTGCGTCCACCACGGCATCCGCTTGAGGGAGGCGATGCAGTCTCGGGGGTCGCGGACGATGTGGACGATCTGCGCATCCGGGAAAAGGCGCATCAGCACGTGGATGTACCGGTAGTAGCCCGGCCGCTTCTCGCCCCACCGTGGCTTTCCGAACCGGTCGGCGTACGCGCGCAGGACGATCCCGATCGCCGACCCGACCGTCGCGGGCCCCGCGACGATCTGGTCGACCATCAGCTGCCGATCGAGGCCGAGCTTCTCGAAGGCAGGGCTCGCGACGATCGACTCGGCGAGCACACGGCGACCGGAGGGCGCCTCGAGGTTCCCAAAGTCTAGGCGCTGCCGGTACGCAAGCAGCGTGAACCGAGTCTCGGGCGCAATCGCGATCCTGGGGTGGCTGTGCAGCATGAGCTGCAGCATCGTCGTGCCCGAGCGCGGGCACCCGAGGACGATGATCGGTCTGTCGTTGTTCAGAACCCGTGTCAAAACGAAGCCCTGTCCCGAGGCGTCATTTCGACACGGGTTCTAGCCGCGGTATGCCTCGATCAGGATCTCCGCGACCTCGGGACGCGTGAACTCCTCCGGCGGCAGCTTGCCCGCCGAGAGCAGCTCGCGCACCTTCGTGCCCGAGAGGAAGACGTGGTCGTCGCCTCCGTGCGGGCAGGTCTTTGCCGTCGCCATCTGGCCGCAGACCTTGCACCAGAACGAGTGCTCGAAGAACATCGGCTCGATGTCGAGCTCGTGCGGCTCGAACTCGTCGAAGATGAGCTGGGCGTCGTAGGTGCCGTAGTAGTTGCCCACGCCGGCATGGTCGCGCCCGACGATGAAGTGCGAGCAGCCGTAGTTCTTGCGGCAGATCGCGTGCCAGATCGCCTCCCGCGGCCCTGCGTAACGCATGGCGGCCGGGAAGGCGGAGACGACGACGCGGTCGGCCGGGTAGTAGCCCTCGACGAGAATGTCGTAGGCCTTCACGCGGACGTCAACGGGAACGTCGTCCGACTTCGTCGCGCCGACGAGCGGGTGGATGAGCAGGCCGTCCACGGTCTCGAGCGCGCACTTCGTCAGGTACTCGTGCGCTCGGTGGATGGGGTTGCGGGTCTGGAAGCCGACCACGCCCCGCCAGCCACGCTCGGCGAAGAGCGCCCGCGTGTCGGCCGGATCGCGGTGCAGCTCCGGAAACTCGGGTTCGAGCCGCTCGAACACGCTCACCGAACCGGCCAGGTACGAGCTCTCCTGCGCGTACAGCTGGGCCACGCCCGGATGCTCGCCGTCGGCCGTCCGGAAGCACTGTTCGGCCTCGCGCTCCTTGTCGTAGGAGTACACCTCCTCGACGTCGAGCACGGCGAGCCGGCGGCCCGACTCGTCCGCGAGCGCCACCCGGTCGCCCTTCGGCGCCTCGGCGACCGCCAGGCAGACGGGCAGGGCCCAGCGGAGGCCGTTGGCGAGCTGCATCGACTCGACGACTCCCTCGTAGTCCTCGCGGCCCATGAAGCCGGTGAGCGGGGAGAGCGCGCCCGAGGCGAGCATGTCGAGGTCGGAGAGCTCGCGGGAGGTGAGCGTCATCACTTCGAGCGAGTCGACGTCGTCGGGTCGCGGGCCCGAGCGCTCAACGAGAACGCCGCCGTGCGGACGGATGAGGTGGTCCGTCGTGACCGCGCTCACGCCCGCACCTCGGCGCCGACGAGCCCGAGTTCCTCCAGGCGCTGGACGACGATCTGGGCGCTTTCTTCCGGGGTCTGCGCCTCCGTGTCGACGATGATCTCCGGGCTCTCCGGCTCCTCGTACGGGTCGTCCACGCCGGTGAAGCCCTTGATCTCGCCGGCGAAGGCCTTGGCGTAGAGACCGTTGACGTCCCGCCGCGCGCACTCCTCGACCGACGCCTTGACGAAGACCTCGACGAACGGCCCGAACTGCTCCACCATCTCGCGCGCCTTCTGCCGCGTCTCCACGTAGGGCGAGATGGCCGCGGTGATGGCAGCCCCACCGTGGCGCGTGATGCGCGAAGCGACCCAGCCGATGCGCTCGATGTTCGTGTCGCGGTCCTCCTTCGAGAAGCCGAGGCCCTTCGAGAGATGGGTGCGGACGGTGTCGCCGTCGAGGTACTCGACGATGTGCCCGCGCTCGTCCAGGGCCGGGCCGACGAGGTGCGCGATCGTCGACTTGCCGGAGCCCGAGAGACCCGTGAACCAGATCGTGAAGCCGCCGCCGCGCGCGCGGTCGGACTCCGGGTGCTCGTGGGCGAAAATGTGCTCGCTCAAACCTGTCTCCTTCTACGTGTCCTTGTCTTCGACGTGGATGCCGCACTCCAGCTTGTCGGAGCCGGCCCAGCGCCCCGCGCGCTCCTCCTCGTCGGGCCTCGTGGGCCTCGTGCACGGGATGCAGCCGATGGAACGGTAGCCGACGTCGTGGAGCGGGTTGTAGGGGATGTCGTTCTGGAGGATGTACAGCCAGACCTCCTTCTCGCTCCAGTCCGCCAGGGGCTGCACCTTCCAGACGCCGTAGCGCTCGGAGCGCTCGACCTTCCGCGCGCTCGCGCGCGACGGCGCTTGCTCGCGGCGGATGCCGGAGACCCACGCGTCGTACGGCTCCAGCAGGCGAAGCAACGGCTCGACCTTCCGGATGTGGCAGCAGCGGTCGGGGTTCGTCTCCCAGAGGTTCGGCCCCTCGCGCCTGTGCTGCTCGGCGATCGTCAGCACCTCCGGGACGATCAACGTGATCCCGTAGCGCTCGACGAGCCGCTCGCGCGTCTCGTAGGACTCCTTGAAGAAGAGGTGGGTGTCGAGCTCGACGAAGTCGACGTCGAGCCCGAGCTCGGAGACCATGTGCACGAGCACCGAGGACTGCTTCTGCCAGGAGCACGAGAGGCAGAGCCGGTCGCCGAACTCCTCCGCCGCCCAGCGGAGGACGTCCTCTGCCGGCAACGCCTCGATCTCCGACTCAGTCAGCGAGAGCAGGCTCGTCACGCAGGAGCACCTCCCTCAGCGTGTCGGCCCGGAGCCCCAGGCGAAGAGTCTCGAGCGGGATGACCTCCTCCGGCGGGATGTTGCCGAGATTGACCTCGGGGCCGAAGCGCTGGACGAACCAGGCCTGCGCCGCGCTGGCGGGCGCCTCGAACACGACGTCCGACACATCGATCTCGTGCACGATCTCGTCGATGAGCCCTGTGCGCATGTCGCCGGAAGGCCTGTAGATGCCGGCGGTGCCGGTCTCGCGACCCTCGGTGATCACCTTCCACGCGCCGGCGTCGAGGTCCTCCTTGATCCACTCGACCCACTGGAAGGGTGGGAAGACGACTTCGGCGTCCTTCGAGCCCACCTCGGACAGGACCACGAAGTCCCGAGCCAGGTCGGCGATGAGCTCAAGCTTCTGCTCGCGCGGGAGGTCGACCGTCCCATCGGAGACCTCGACGTGCGCCAGCCGGTTCGCGGAAAGCCAGCTCTTGTACTCATCGAGCTTCTCGCGCGCGACGGCGGCCTCGAAGAGCGTCCCTCCGCAGACGACCGGGGTCTCGAACGAGCGGTAGAGGGCGATCTTCTTCTCGAGGTTGTTCGTCACGTACGACGTTCCCCAGCCGAGCTTGACGATGTCGACGTAGTCGCCCGCCGTGTCGAACAGGCCCTCGATGTCGGGGAGGCTCAGCCCCTTGTCGAGAACGTGGGTGAGCCCCTTGACGCGCGGCTTCGGCGAGCGCGCCGGCACGTCGAGAAAGCCGTCAAAGCCGGGCATAGAGATCCTCCAATCGCTTCTTCGCCTCTTCCTGGACGTCGTGGTAGAGCGAGGTTCCGTGCGAGTCGATGGCGACGGTCAGCGGGCCGAAGTCCTTGACCCGGAACTTCCACAGGCACTCGGGCATGAGCTCCTCCCAGTAGACCTCCTCGATCTCCTCGATCTGGGTCGTCTCGAGCGCCGCCGCGCCGCCGACGATGGCGAAGTAGACCATCCCGTAGCGGCGCATCGGCTCGATCGCCTCGTCGGGGAGCCCGCCCTTGCCGCAGATGGCGCGCACGCCGTAGTCGCGGCCGAGCGGCTCGGTGAAGCGCACCATGCGCGCGCTCGTCGTCGTCCCGATGCAGAGCTTTTCGTACCGGCCCTCGCCGACCTTGCGGACGTTCGGCGCGGTGTGCAGGAGGAAGGCTCCGGTGAGGTCGAGCGGCGGCGCGATGCCCTGGTCGAAGATGCGGATCTGCGTCCGGTCGCGGATGCCGATGACGTGCCCGTCGACGAGCACGGAGTCGCCGGCCCGCAGCTCGCGGACGGCCTCCTCGGACGCGGGGAAGGTGAGGCGATGCTCTTCCATCACGCCTCCCGGTCGTAGTCGACCGAGCCGTCGGCGGCGATGTGCGCCGTCGCTCGACGCGCGGCCCAGCACTGGTAGTTGACGGCGACCGGGTTCAGGGTCATGTGCGTGTCCGCGTGCTCGACGTGGCACTGGAGGACGGTGACGTCGCCGCCGAGGCCCATCGGGCCGATGCCGGTCTCGTTGAGGAGCTCCTTGAGCTCGTCCTCGAGCTGCGCCACGAGCGGGTCGGAGTTGCGAGTCCCGACCGGGCGGGCGATTGCCTCCTTGGCGAGGTACATCGCATAGTCGGCCGAGCCGCCGATGCCGACTCCGACGATCCCGGGCGGGCACGGCTTCCCCCCGGCGCCGACGATCGAGTCGAGCACGAAGCGCTTGATCCCTGCGACGCCGTCGGCCGGCACGCACATCTTCAGGAAGCTCATGTTCTCGGAGCCCGAGCCTTTGGGGACGCACTTGACGTCGAGCCCGTCCCAGTCGGCGACGAAATCCCAGTGAACGATCGGCACGCGGTGGCCGACGTTCTGGCCCGTGTTCTCGCGGGTGAGCGTGTGAACGGTGTTCGAGCGCAGCGGATGCTCGACCGTCGCGCGCTCGGTGCCGTCGTACAGCGCCTCGTAGATCCGGGCCGGATGCAGCGGGAAGTGCTCGCCGACCCGGCAGTAGTAGACCGCGATCCCGGTGTCCTGGCAGACGAGGTTGCGCTCCTCCTCCGCGACCTCGACGTTCCTGAGGATCGTCTGCAGGACGCGCTGCCCCGGGACGGAGGTCTCCCGGCCGGCGGCCTCCGCGAGCGCGTCGCGGAGATCCTGCGGGATGTCCTTCAGCGCCCAGACGTAGAGGTGCGCCGCGGCGTCCTCGACGACCTTCTGGAGATCGGTGGCGACCGCCATCAGCTCGTCGCCTTCTCGGCCGCGGCGTTCCCGGCCCGGCGCCCGAAGACGCAGCACTCGAGCAGCGAGTTGCCCATCATCCGGTTCCGGCCGTGCGTGCCGCCGGCGATCTCGCCGCAGGCGAAGAGCCCCTCGACGGTCGTCTCGCCATGCTCGTCGATCACGAGCCCGCCGTTCTGGTAGTGGAGGACGGGATAGGTGAGGATCGGCTCGGCGAGCGGATCGATCCCGGCCGCGCGATAGCGCCGGAGCATGTAGGGGAGCGAGATCTCGGCGTCCTCGGGCGAGATCCGGGTGGTGTCGAGCCACACGGCCGGCCGGCCGTCGGGGCTCTCGACCCCGCGTCCTTCCTCGACCTCGTCGAAGATCGCCTGCGAGACCTCGTCGCGGGGGCCGAGCGAGTCGGTGAACTCCTCGCGCGCGGCGTTCAGGAGCACGGCTCCGTAGGCGCGCGTCGTCTCGGGAATCGAGTAGCCCTGCATGGTCGCCGGCCACGCGCCGCCGTTCGGGTGGTACTGGAGCGCGTCGAGGTCGCGCGCCTCGGCGCCCAGGCCGAGCGCGATCTGGGTCACCTCGCCGGTCGCGCCGGGGTGGTTGGTGGTGAGCTCGCGGCGCTCCTCGGCCTCGCGGAAGCACCGCCCGCCGGCCGCGAGCACGACCGCGCCCGCCTCGACGACGTGCTCGCCGCAGCGGGCCCGCCAGCCGCTCCCGGTAGCCTCGAGCTCGGAGAGAGGCGACTTCGGCAGCGTGAGGACGGTCGGGGCCTCGACGGCGCCGCGCAGCGCGCTCGTGATGGCGAGGCCAGTGCGGTCGCCGACCTGGAGCAGGCGCCTACGGCTCGCGCCGCCGCAGCGGGCGAGACGGTAGCCACCGTTCGAGCGGGTGAACTCGACGCCGTGCTCCTCGAGCCAGTGGATCGTCCCCGGCGCTTCCGACGTGAGCACGTGGACCAGCTCCATGTTCGCCGTCTCGTGCGAGCTCTTCCAGACGTCCTCCGCGTGCTGCTCCGGGGAATCGTCCTCTCCGAAGGCCGCCTGGATGCCGCCCTGGGCCTTGGCCGAGTTGCACGACTGGAGCGATGCCTTCGCCGCGAGCGCCACGCGTGCGCCCGCGCGCGCGGCGGACACCGCGGCCGCGAGTCCCGAGGCGCCGCTGCCGACCACGAGCACGTCGACGGAGATGGGCTCGCCCATGACGGTCTGACTATACCACTGTTCTCCTAATCACACATATTTGCCTTGCTTATTCTTGAGCGGTGCGGGCGTCGCGCAGGCTGTCGTCGCGCTCGGTGTCGCGAACGCCGGGGACGAACAGGAACGCGATCGTGACGAACGCGGCTGCGAGGCCGCCCGCGACGAGCGTCGTCTGCGCGCCCAGAGCGTGCGAGACCGGGCCGGTAAGCGCGAACGAGACCGGCACGAGACTCGTGGAGACGAACCAGTCGAGGCTGGTCACGCGCCCGAGCAGCTCGCCCGGCACGAGCGTCTGCACGAGCGTCCCCCACACGACGAGGCCGGCCGTGAAGGAAGCTCCCTCGAAGAGGCTGATCGCCTGGAGCTGCCAGACCGCGGTCGCCAGGCCGAAGCCGACCAGGGCGAGCGAGCCGAGCGCCCAGGCCGAGTACATGAAGGTGATGTGCCGGCGCGGCAGGCCGCGCTGACCGAGGACGAGCGCGGCGAGGATCGAGCCGACGCCGCCGCACGCGAGGACGAAGCCGAAGTCGCCGGCGCTCCCGCCGAGCTCGTTCTTCACCCGGTAGGGGACGAGCACGTCGATCGGGCCCCAGTACGCGAGCAGGAACACCGCCGCGGCGAGGAGCGTCGCCCAGAGCCAGGCATGCTCCCTGACGAAGGCGAAGCCTTCGCGGAGCTCGCGCAGCATGGACGCCCCTCGCTCGGAGGCATCGGTCCGAACGGCCCCCCGGTGCCGGATGAGGAAGATCGCACCGGCGGAGACGAGGAAGGTGCACGCGTCGAGGGCAAAGGCCCAGCCGGGACCGGCCGTCGCCACCAGCCAGCCGCCGATCGCCGGACCGAGCAGCAGAAAAGCGAACGGCCGGATGAACTGGTCGAGCGAGTTCGCCTGCAGCAGGAGCTCTCGAGGGACGATCTGCGGAACGATCGACGTGAAGGCAGGGCCGAAGAACGCCTCGCCGATGCCGAACACCGCCGCGAGCGCAATCAGGTGCCAGAGCTCGATCACCCCGCTGAGCGAGAGAGCCGCGAGCGTGGCGGCCGCCGCCGTTCGCACGAGGTCGGCGGCGATCATGATTCGGCGCCGCGAGAACCGGTCCGAGACGACGCCGCCGAGAAGCACGAAGAGCCCGAGCGGCGCCGTCCAGGCCACCCCGACGAGCGAGAGCGCGGTCGGGGAGTCGGACAGCTCGTAGACCTGCCACGCGAGCGCGACCACGTACACGCCGTCGCCGGCGAGCGACACCGCGGCACCCGCCCAGAGCAGGGCGAAGTCCCTGATCCTGAGCGGGCGGAGGATGCCCACCCGCGACAGGCGGCCGGTCTCGAATGCCGTCCCGAGCCCCATGGCGGCTCAGTAGGCGCCCTTCCTGAGCGAGCGCGCGAAGCGGCGCCGTGCACGGCGCGCCTCCGACCGCGCGCGCGGATCGGCCTTGAGCTCGAGGTGCCGGAGCTCGCGCTGCAGCTTGCGGTAGCTCTCCAAGCGTTCCTCGGCGAGGAGACCCTCGACGATCGCCGCGCGGACGGCGCAGCCTGGCTCCGTGTCGTGGGCGCAGTCGGAGAAGCGGCACGAAGCGGCGAGCTCGGCGACGTCGGCGAACGTCTCCTCCACGCCCGCGCCTGCGTTCCAGAGCCCCAGCTCGCGCATGCCCGGCGTGTCGAGCACGAGCCCGCCACCGGGCAGCGGCACGAGCTCGCGGTGCGTGGTCGTGTGCCTGCCCTTCCCGCCGCCGCGCAGGCCCTGCACCGGCTGGCGCTCCCAGCCGAGCAGGCGGTTGAGGAGCGAGGACTTGCCCACGCCGGAGGAGCCGAGCAGCGCCACCGTGCGCCCGCCGGCCGGATACGCGGCCAGCTCCTCGAGCCCGACGGCGTCGAGACAGCTGACGACGTGCACGGGCACGCCGAACGCGACCGCCTCGACCTCGGCCACGACGGTCGGGAGATCCTGGGCGAGGTCGCTCTTGTTGAGCACGATCACCGGCTGCGCGCCGCTCTCCCACCCGGAGGCGAGGAAGCGCTCCAGCCGCCGGAGGTTGAGATCCTCGCCGAACGCGCTGACGACGAAGACGAGGTCGACATTCGCGGCCACCACCTGCTCGGCCGTTGCCTCGCCGGCGGCCTTCCGCGAGAAGGCGGTCGACCGCTCGAGGACGGCATGGATGGTCGCGGCCGCGGCGCCCGGCCGGTCCTCGACGGCCACCCAGTCGCCGACCGCGGGAAGATCGGCCGCCGTGGCGGCGGCGTGGCGGAGGCGGCCGGCGACCTCCGCGGGCCGTTCGCCGCCCTCGACGTAGACGACGAAGGCGCCGCGATGCTGCGCGGCGACACGGGCGGGGTCGAGCCCGTTTGCGGCGTACGCTTCGAACTCTGCTGCTCGGCTCGGGCTCCACCCGAGCGCGCTCATCGTGAACGACAACCTGAGACTCCTTTGCTTCGTGCAGGGGCTGAGACGCGGTCTCGCGCGGTCTCGAGCGTGGCTTCGGAGGCTCGGCTGCTAGAGGAAGCCCGGACCGCGCAAGGAGAAAAGACTGGCAACTTCCATGGTCTTCATCCTCCTCTCGTCGCGGAACGGGTCGGAAGAAGCCTACTCGACGAGCCTGGAGTTGTCAGCCGCCGAGACCGCCGAAGACGGCGAACGGGTTCCGGGGGCTGACCTCCCAGACCATGGCGCCGCCCGGCTCGACCTCGACGGCCGCGCCCTGCGGGGCCTCGGTGCGCAGGCGCTCGGCAAGCGCCGCGGCCTCGTCCTGGTTCACGGCCCCAACGAGGAGGAACGTCGAGCGTCGGATCACCGGAATCCCCTCGGCTTCGAGCCGCTTCGCCAGCTCGTGCGTCGCCTCGCGATTCGGGAGGGAGACCCGCACCTCCCACTCGGCGTGACCGCTCTCGAGCGACTCCGCCTCCTCGCGCGCCTGCTGGCGCCGCCGCTCGGCGTCGACCTCCCCCTCCGTTCGCGGCAGGGGGACGTTCGCGTCCTTCCAGTCCTGCTCGACCGGATGCCAGCGCTCGAGCGCGAGCCGCGCCTGCCGTCCTTCCGAGGAGAGGAGCGCGCGCACGATGCCGTCGGCCTCGCGGGCGAGCTCCTCGGTGTCGGCGTAGAGAAAGACGCGCGGACCGTCCCTGCTGACAGCGACCCGGCCGCCGAGGCTCTCGCGCTCCTCCGACTGGAAGCGCCGAGCTGCGAGCCACTCGACGAGCTGGGTGCCGTCGCCCTCGTCGTCGAAGTCGACCGTGATGCGCCAGTCCTCGGCCACGGCCGAATTCCTACCAGACTGTGCGCAGGAGGTCGGCGATCTCCTCCGGGGAGGCCGGCCGCGGGTTCGCCTTCGCGCCGGCGCGCTCGGCCGCCGCGGCCGCGACGAGCGGGAGCTCGGGCCCGGGGACGCCCAGGTCCCGAAGGCGCTCGAAGCCGGCCAGGCGGGCCAGCTCCTCGACCTTCGCGGCAGCCTCGTCAGGGCTGCCGATCGCCTCGCCGAAGCGGGCGATCTCGGCCGCCGCGACCGGCTCGTTGAAGCGCAGGGCAGGCGGAAGGCAGACGGCATTGAGAGCACCATGCGAGATCCCGTAACGGCCGCCGAGCGCCTGCGCCATGGCGTGCCCGAGCCCGAGCCCCGCTCCCGCCAGCGCCGCGCCCGCGTGGAGGGCGCCCTCGAGCAGCTCACGCCGGGCTTCCACATCGTCTCCGTTCGCGAGCACCACCGGCAGCGAGGAGGCGATGAGACGGGCGCCGGCCAACGCCTCGCGGTCCGCATCCGGGTTCCGGCCGGTGACGTAGAGCGCCTCCGCCGAGTGGGCAAGAGCATTCAGCGCCGTGCCGCCGGTCTCCTCCCGAGGAAGCCCGAGCGTCAGGTCCGTCTCGTAGACGATGCCCTCGACGCGGGCCCCTCCTCCCCCGACCTTGACCCCGCGCTCCTCGTCCCGGACGCCGAACCCCGTCGCCCACTCGGCGCCCGAGTAGGTCGTCGGGATCGAGACCACCGGCAGGCCGGTGGCCGCGCTGACCGCCTTCGCCGTGTCGATGGCGCTCCCGCCGCCGAGCGCTACGAGGCCGTCAGCGCTCTCGGCGGCAGCGACCGCCTCCTCCACCGTCTCCCGCGGAACGTGCCGGCGGACGCCGGAGAACCGCGCCGCGACCGGCAGCCGCAGGTGATCCCACCGGCGCGTGGTGATGAGGAGCGGCCGCTCGATCCCGAGCTCCGCCAGCACCTCGGGATAGCTGTCGAGGCCCCAGCGGACGATCACGCGGCGACCCGCGCACGGGCGAACTCCAGAAAGGCCCCGGCAGCGCGCGTCGGCGAGCGACCTTTCGGCCGGACGACATAGAGCTGTCGCGACGGCTCGAGCCCCGTGACCCGCGCGAAGCCGAGCGTGCCTGCCGCGAGCTCGCCCTCGATCGCAGTGCGCGAGATGAACGCGACGCCGTACCCGGCCGCGACGGCGCTCTTCACCGACTCCTGCAGCCCCAGCTCCAGCCGCGGGTCGAGGCCGCGGAGCCGAAGCCCGGCCCGGCGCAGCTCCTCCTCGACCACGTGCCGCACGCCGGCGCCCTCCTGCATGACGACAAGCGTCTCCGCCCGCAGGTCGTCGACGGCGATGTCGCCGCCCGCCGCCGGGTGCCCTGGGGGCACCGCCAGGACGATCTCGTCGCGAGCAAGCGGCTCGAAGACGAGCGAGCGGTGCCGCCTGGCGGCGCCCACGACCCCGAGCTCGACGTCTCGATCGGCGACGCGCTCGATCACCGCCTGCGTGTCCCAGACGGAGAGCGAGACCCGGAGCTCGGTGTGCTCCCGCTGGAACTCGCAGAGGAGGAGCGGTACGAGATGGGCGCCGGGGCCCGTCGAGGCCCCGATTGCCAGTGTCCCCGTGAGGAGGCCACCTTCGGCGCCGGCGACGTCCTCGATCAGCTGCTCCTCGACCTGCAGAAGCCGTTGCGCGTTTCGGTACAGCCGCCGTCCGGCCTCGGTCGGCTCGACGCGCCGGCCGGAACGGTCGAGCAGCTTGACTTCCAGCCGCTCCTCGAGGGCCCGCACCTGGAGGCTCACCGCGGGCTGCGTCACGCCGAGCCGCTCGGCCGCCTGGGAGAAGCTCTCGCGCTCGACGACCGCGCAGAACATCGCCAGCTGGCGCGTATCCATAAGCACAGCTTATACGAGGGAGAAATCGAGCGCGCCGCGCCGACGTGGGACGGGGGGCGCCGCGAGGACGCCCCCCGTTTCTCGTAGGCGAGCTAGATCCCGGGGATGCGGATCAGGGCCAGCTGCCCGCCTTCACGCTTGTACGTGAAGTCGGGCTGACCGTCCCCGTTGTTGTCGTCACCCGGTGCCCTCTCCACCCAGAGCGTGTGCGCCTGGACGTCGATCAGGAACGCACCGGGACCAAACGCGGCAGAGGCGTCGACGATCCCGCTCGACTCCCATGCACCAAGATTTCCGGGCGGCCGGCCATCGACGTCGGTGGGGCCGTTCGGCCCGTCGGCGGACTGATCGACCTTGGCGACCACCTCGGGCGTACCCAAGAACGGGACGTACCAGAGGCGGGCCGTCGTCGCAGCGGGATCCGTGGAGCCGAACGGGAACTGCTGGCTCGACCCGGGATCCTCCGTCACGACCAGCCCGGTCGGGGTCGACTCGAGGTTGTCCGGCTGATGGATCTCGGTCGGCGTCTTGACCGGATTGTCGTCTCCCTCGACGAGCACGGTCAGGGACGCGACCTTCGTCGGGTCATCCTTGTCGAGCACCATCTTCCACACGCGACCGTTCGTCGACCTGAAGTTCGTGTCGAGGCTCTGCGCGGCAGTTCGGCCTCGGCCCGAGTCGACGATATAGACGACGTTCCCCATGCCGGGCCGCTTGTCGTAGGCGATGTCCTCGACGCGGACGAACTGGAACACGTTGTTGAGGTCGCTCCAGTACTCGAGCACCCACTGCGGGCCGTCGATGCCGGGACCCGGGGGGGTGGTCGCGAAGCGAAGGTCGAGTTGCCAGCTGCCGTCGGTCGGGGGAAGCGGGTAACCCTTGTCTGCTGCCTTCAACTCCGAACCGTCCGGATTCTTGCCGGTGGCGATGTCCTTCGGCACCTTGATGAAGTGTCCGGTGACTTCGGTTCCCGAGCCGGGGGCGACGTCGTAGTAGTTCCTAACGCCCGGCGTGTCGGAGACGAAGGCCCAGAGGTCTCCTTCGTCGGCCAGCAGCCCGTCCGTGCTGGGCGCGATGTAGGAGTAGAGCTGCGACTGAGCGGGTGCGAGCTTCGCGGGCGGGCTGAGCGGGTCCGTGAGCGGTCCGCTCGTGAATGTGTCGTCACCCGAGAACACCACCGGGTGCCCGTACCCCGGGATCGCGACGTTGTTCTCGTGGTTGTGCCTCCCCATCCCGTAGATCGGGCGATGCTTGCCCGTTCTCACGTCAAGCGCAACTGTGAGACCGGCCTCCTCCTCCGCCGGGTCCCCGGAGGTCGGCGGCCAGGATGCCTCCTGCCGGTACACGTAGTCCGGCGACTCTTCGTTCGTGAACAGGATCTCTCGGTCGAACCCCTCCTTCGCCGTGGCGAGATAGTTGGAGCAAAAGCGCTGGTAGCCGGACCTGCTCGCGATGACGAAGGAGCCGTTGAGCACCCCCGCCGACTGTTGGTTGAGAATCAGCCGGCTCACCTGCGCGTTGTCGAAGTCGTTCTCCCCGTTGGCCGCCGTGGGCGCCGTCGCGTTGTACGGGAACGGCACCTTGCTCGTTTCGTGGTTCACGAAGAGGTCCACTCTGCCCTGACCTCGGGTTCGCACGGAGATCCCGTCCGGAATGGCCTCGAAGCGAAAGCCGCTCGGTAGGACGTCCCCGACAGTCAGGAGCGGCGTGATCTCCACCCCCGGCTTGACGGCGGTCAGCATCGAGGGCTGCGCCGTCGTGAAACCACTGTCGCCGCCGCTTGCGACCGCGGCAGCCGCCGAGACTGAGATCCCCACTGCGAGCGCCGCACATGCAAAGAACGTGCGTCTTCTCATATCTTCTCCCCTAAGTCGTGGCCGACGAGGGTCTACCAGATGCGTGGGCCCAGGTCTAGGCCCGAGCGGCCTCGGCCGTCGGCCCCTGCACCCGGCGCGGCGTTGCGACCATCTCCCCCAGACGCGCGACGACCTCGACGGTCTCGCCCGCCTCGACGAGGCGCTCGAGCTCGGCGACCTCCTCCTCGAGCCACGCGGGGTCGACGGGCGGGCAGGCCGCGCGGAGGATCTTCGGGTGCGAGGTCGGGACCGCGACCTCACCGTCTCCCCAGAGCTCCTCCTTGAGCTTCTCGCCCGGGCGGGCGCCGATGAACTCGACCGGAACGTCCCGGTCCGGCTCCTTGCCGGAGAGGCGGATCATGTTGTGCGCGAGGTCGATGATCTTCACCGGCTCGCCCATGTCGAGCACGAAGATGTCCCCGCTCTCCCCGAGGGCACCGGCCTGGACGACGAGCTGTACCGCCTCCGGGATGGTCATGAAGTAGCGCTCCATCGCCGGATCGGTGACCGTTACCGGCCCGCCCAGGGCGATCTGCCGGCGGAAGAGCGGGATCACGCTGCCCGACGAGGCCAGCACGTTGCCGAAGCGGACCGCGATGAACGACGTCCCGTTGCCGTCCCTGGCCGCGGCGGCCGCAACGAGCCACTCGCAGATCGCCTTCGTCTGCCCGAGGACGTTCTTCGGTCGCACCGCCTTGTCCGTCGAGACGAGGACGAACCGCTTCGTCCCGTGCTCGGCGGCCAGCTCGGCCAACACCTTGGTCCCGAGCACGTTGTTGCGGATCGACTCGAGCGGGTTGGCCTCCATGAGCGGGACGTGCTTGTAGGCGGCGGCATGGAAGACGACCGCCGGCCGATGGCGCTCGAAGAGCCGGCCGATCTTTGCGGGCTCCTTGACGTCGGCGAGCGCCGGTACCGTCGCCAGGTAGCCGCGCTCGTGCTGCAGCTCGTGGTCGATCTGCACGAGAGCGTTCTCGGAGTGGTCGACGAGGACGATCTGCTCGGCGCCGAGCGCCGCCACCTGCCGACAGAGCTCGGAGCCGATGGAGCCGCCCGCGCCCGTCACGAGCACGGTCGCGCCCGAGATGTAGGAGGCGATCGAGGGCATGTCGAGCTCGACCGCCTCGCGTCCGAGGACGTCCTCCACCTGGACCTCGCGGAGCTGCCGGGAGAGGTTGAGGTCGCCGGTGATCAGCTCGTGCACCCCCGGCAGCGTCTTCACGGGGACGCCGGCGTCGCGGCAGGCGTTGACGACGTTCTGGCGGACCGCGCCCGCCCCGGACGGAATGGCGATGATCACCTCGTCGGGTCGATTGTCGACGAGCAGTCGCGGCAGCTGCTCCGTCGTGCCGAGGACGCGCACCCCGTGCAGGCGCATGTTCCGCTTGCGCGGATCGTCGTCGACGAGCCCGATCGGCGTGTAACCGAGCCGAGGCGTCTTCAGCATCTCGCGAATGACGAGCTGGCCCGCGTCGCCGGCGCCGACGATCAGCGCCTCCTTGCCGCGGGCCACGAACCGTCCCCTTCCCGGCCGCTCGATGAGCGTCCGCACGAGGAGCCGTGCTCCCGTGATGAACGCGAGCGCGAAGAGCCAGTCGATCGCGACGACCCCCCGGGGCACGCTAAGCCCGTCCACGGGCCGCCACAGATAGAGGACGACGAGGACGCCGATCGAGCCGACCGTGACCGCAAGGATGGCCCGCCACATGTCCCTGATGGACACGTATCGCCACCAGTGCTGATAGAGGCCGAAGAGGACGAAGACCGCAAGCTGGGCGCCGACGACGACCGCGAAGACGCCCAGCGAGAGGAACTGGTCGTAGCGCGTCGGGACGCCCTCGTCGAAGCGCACCTGGAAGGCGAGATACCAGGCGATGGCGAGGAGCGCCGCGTCGGCGGCGATCTGCCAGATCCGGTGGCGGCTAGGCAACCTCACGCGCCGCTCCCGTCTCTGTCGCTCCTCTGATCGTGGCCACTACCTCCTCCTGCTGTGCCGCGGAGATCCCGGCCCAGAGAGGGAGGGCGATCGTCTCACGCGCGGCGCGCTCTGTCTCCGGCAGGCTACCTGGCCCGTAGGAGAGACCCGCGTAGACCGGCTGCAGGTGGAGCGGCGTCCGGTAGTACGTCGCGTGGCCGATCCCGGCTGCCTGCAGCGCCTCCGCCACGCGGTCGCGCTGCGGCGAGCGCACGACGTACATGTGGTAGACGTGGCCGGGCTCGTCCGCCGGGAGCACGCAGTGCCGCCCCAGGCCCAGCTCCGCGTAGCGGGCGGCTGCCTCGCGACGGGCCGCGTTCCAGCCGTCCACGTGACCGAGGAAGAGGCGCAGCGCCGCAGCCTGGATCTCGTCGAGGCGGGAGTTCATGCCGACGGCCTCGAAGCGCTCCTTGTCGCGCGAGCCGTGGAAGCGGAGGAGGCGGACGCGCGCGGCGAGCTCGGCGTCATTCGAGACGACGAGGCCGCCGTCGCCGAGACCGAACAGGTTCTTCGTCGGGAAGAAACTGAATGTTCCCGCCACACCCACCGAGCCGGCGCGTCGGTCGGCCACGGTGGCGCCGAAGGCCTGCGCGGCGTCCTCGACGACGGGGACGTCTGCCGGAAGCTCGGCGAGCGGCACCGGGCGGCCGAAGAGGTGGACGGCGACGATCGCGCGTGTCCGGCCGGTCATCCTCGCGGCGACATCGGCGGGGTCGAGGTTCAGGGTGGCGGGGTCGACGTCGCAGAAGACGGGCGTCGCGCCGACCCTCGAGATCGCCTCTGCCGTGGCATAGAACGTAAAGGCAGGGCAGACGACCTCGTCGCCGGCACCGACTCCGATCGCCGCGAGGACGAGCTCGAGCGCGTCCGTCCCGTTGGCGACCCCGACGGACTCTCGCACCCCCAGGAAGGCCGCGGCCTCCTCCTCGAAGGCGCGCACCTCGGGCCCGAGCACGAACTGACCCGAGTCGAGCACGGCTGCGAGGCGCTCCTTGAGCTCGCCGAGGAGCGGCGCGTACTGCGCCTTGACGTCGACGTGGGGGATGCGCATCGGCCTCGCTCCGGCAGGCACGCCGGGCGATTCTAGCGCCCGGTCCCTTCGGCGGACCGCTCCTCCACGGCGCGCCTGCGCGTGCGCCGGCGATGCGTCCGGTATACGAGGGCGGCGATTCCGGCGACGACGAGGGCGACGATCGCGTAGTCCGCGTACCTGAAGCTCGCGTGGAACTCCTCCCACTGGCTGCCGAGGGCGACTCCAACCGCTGCGAGGCCGAAGCACCAGGGAAGCGTTCCCAGGAAGGTGAGAACGGTGTAGCGGACGAGCGGCATCTCGCCGATGCCCGCGGGGATGGAAACGAACGAGCGGACGACGGGAAGCATGCGCGTGACGAAGACGGTCGCGTCCCCGTAGCGCTCGAACCACTCGTCCGTCTTGTCGAGCTTCTCCGGCGTGACGTGGAGCCAGCGCCCGTGCCGCTCGAGATAGGGCCTGCCGCCGTACAGTCCGATCGCCCAGCCGAGGATCGAGCCGAGCGTGTACCCGATCGTGCCGGCCAGCGCGATGGCCACGTAGGCCCATGCCGTCGACTCGAGCTCGCTTCCGAAGACCGTGACCTCCGAGCCGGCGAACGCCCCGGCGGCCACCGCGCCCCCGTAGACCATCACGAGCTCGCTGGCGGCGGGCAGGATCGCATCGACGAACATGAGGAGGAACACGGCGTAGAGGCCGTAGTCCCCGATGACGCCGGTGACGGCCTCGGTGATCGCGTGCACCGAAAGGACTCTACCCGCCGGTGTGGAGAACCCGGAACGAGCGGCGGAGAGTCACGGCCCCGAGCTGGTTGCGGGCGGTGACGCGCACCGCATAGGTCCCCGGGTCGACGACCTTGCCGGCGCCGGTCTTCCCGTTCCAGCGCCAGGAGTGGTCGCCGGGACCGCGCTCCCCACGGAAGAGCGCCCGGCGGACCTTCCCGCCTGGGCCGAGGACCAGCACCTGGAGCCGTGCGCGGCGGGTGAGAACGACCGAGACGCCCAGCCGACCGCCACGGCGCGGCTTGACCCACATCCGCTGACGGGAGAGGCGCAGGTGGCCGATCGTCTTGTTCACTCGAAAGGCCCGCTGCATCTCGGTCACCCGCCCCGTCCCGCTCTCAACGGCCTGGACCTCCCATCGCCAGAGACCCTCGGCCATTCCCGGGCTGGAGACCGTGCGCCTGAGCCAGCCCGGCTCCTCCACCGCTTGACTGCTCCAGGCCACCGAGCCGTCCGGGCGGCGCAGCCGCAGGCGGACTTCGGATCTCCTCACGATCTTCGCGGTGAGCGTCTTCCGGTCTCCGACGCCGTCCCCGTTGGGCGAGAGCACCGTTCCGTTGGCTGCCGGCGCGTAGATGCCGTAGTAGTGGAGAAAGAGCCCGTTGGCCACGCGGCGAGGCTTCCCGTCCGAGGGGACGTTCAGCACGCCGCCGTCGAAGGCGATCGTCGACGACCCGCCCCCGTCGAGGCTGATCGCGGTCACCGCGCCGCGGTTGGCGAGGATCGTCGCCAGCGCGCGGGTCGTCAGGCCGTGGCTTAGGCTGCTGCGGCCGTCGGCGACGACGAAGAGCAGCCGGCCGTTCGCCAGCTGGGCGACCGCCGTGCGCGGATGGCGAACGTGGGTGTGGCCGGACGAGAAGCCCTGCCGGGCTTGGCGCACGACGCTGCCGTTCTCGACCAGGGTCGGGCCGCCCCCCAGGGCTTCGAGCGTCCCGGCCGAGAGCTCGGGCACGCCAAGACGCACGGTGACCGTCGTTCCGACCGGCCCCAAGGCGAGGAGGAGCTCACGCTTGTCCCTGCGCGCCTGCAGAACTGCGCCCCCGGTGGGGATCGGTGTGCGTCCGCCACGCTCGACGGCCACCACGGTCCCCGTGAGATCCGCGCCGAGCCTCGCCGGCGGAAAACCGTCCAGCACGAGCTCGACGGCGCGTCGCGCCCGGGGCGTGGCCGCTCCCCACGGCCTCGTGAAGAGCCCAACCTTCGGAAGGTTCGCCACAGGTCGGTTGAAGTCGTGCAGGCGGCGGGGCTGGTCACCGACCGCCTGCCACGTGGAGTCGAAGCCGAACAGGTCGACCAGGAGCCTGCCGTCCAGGCCCAAGGCCAGGGCCGATCGGCGCCGGCTCGGCGGGGCCGAGATCACTCCGTCGCGCATGAAGATGCCGGTGGGGTGACCCGTCTCGATCCTGAAGAAGCCGCCGTTGACGCCGACGGTCGTGGCGCGCGGCGAGAGGCGCCGCTGCATCGAGGGCACCGTCTGGCGCCGAACGTCGCCCCCGCGAGCGCGGACCGGGAGCAGGCGGTAGAGATCGCTCGGAGGCGGCGCCCTCACGACGTGGAGCACGACCGGGCGGCCCCCGTTGAAGATGAGCTCACGGGAATGGGTGACGCCGGGCACCAGCAGCTCGCTCGCCCCCGCTGTCGCCGGGAGCACGAGGACGGCCGCGAGCGCGGCGCACGGAAGACCCCTCTTCAGCACCCGCGAACAGGTAAGCACAGCCCTCGGCCGTGGACAAGCCTGCGCCGAGGCCTAGAAGGGGTCTAGGCCCAGATCTTGACGTCGCGATACAGCGTGTCGCGCTGGACGGGAACCTTGCCGAGCGCCTTGATCGCGCGGACGAAGTCGTCGGTGTCCGCGCGGTGCGTCGTCCCGGCCGCGGAGACGACGTTCTCCTCGATCATCACCGAGCCCATGTCGTCGGCGCCGAACCCGAGCGCCACCTGTCCCACCTTCATGCCCTGCGTAACCCAGCTCGACTGGATGTGGTCGACGTTGTCGAGGTAGATGCGGCTGACCGCCTGCGTCAGTAGGTAGTCGAACGAGGTCGGGTGGTCGGTGACCCGGGCGGCGAGGCGGGTGCCGGCCGGCTGGAACGTCCAGGAAATGAAGGCGCGGAAGCCGCCGGTCTCGTCCTGAAGCTCGCGGATCCGCCGCATGTGCTCGACCCGCTCCTCGAGGGTCTCGACGTGCCCATACATCATCGTGGCCGTCGAGGAGACGCCGAGGCGGTGCGCGTCGCGCATGACTCCGAGCCACTCCGCCGACTTCGTCTTCTTGGGAGCGATGATGTCGCGGACCCGGTCGACGAGGATCTCGGCTCCGCCGCCGGGGAGCGAGTCGAGCCCGGCGTCCCGCAGGCGGGTCAGTGTCTCCGGGATCGTGAGTCTCGAGCGCCGCGCGATGTGCTGGATCTCAGGTGGCGAGAGCGCGTGCAGGTGGATGCGGTAGCGCTCCTTGATCGAGCCGAAGAGATCCTCGTAGAAGTCGACGCCGAGATCGGGATGGTGGCCGCCCTGCATGAGGAGCGCCGTGCCGCCGATGGCCAGCGTCTCCTCGATCTTCTTGAAGATGACGGGCTTGGGCAGCAGGTAGCCCTCCTTGCGGTCGCCCGGGCGCCGGTAGAAGGCGCAGAAGTCGCAGTCCGTGTGGCAGATGTTCGTGTAGTTGACGTTGCGGTCGATGATGAAGGTCACCCGCTTCGGGTCGACCTTGCGGTTGCGGAGCTCGTCGGCGGCCCTGCCGATGCGAACCAGGTCGCGGCTGCGAAGCAGGACGAGCGCGTCGGCGTCGCCGAGCCGCTCGCCGGCGAGTGTCCGGTCGAGGATCTCCACGACGCGCCCGTTGCCGTTGCCGTTCATGGGCCACCTGGCTTATGAGCGTGGGAGAAGGGAGCCCGTGGGGGGAAAATGGTTTCCCCCACGGGACTCAGCCGAAGGCGAGGGACGGTCATGCCGAGACCGCCTCCGGGAGGACGAAGCGGAGCTCGGGCACCCGTTCCAGCTCGCCGACGTCGCGCGCGAGCTCGAAGAACGTGATCAGCCCGGCGCGCTCGCGCGGGCCGAAGCTGTAGCGGAGCTTTTCGAAGTAGCGGGCGAGGAAGCCTGCCGGGTAGCCGTACTCGCTGCTCGCCTCGTAGGCGAGGCGTTCGGGCTCGGAGCGCGCGAGGCGGACGGATGAGACGAGCGCCTCCTCGAGCTCGAGGACGCCCGGAGGAGGAGGGTCGGGGCAGGCCCAGACCGCGAAGACCATCGGCAGGCCGGTCCGCTCGAGCCAAAGCTTTCCGAGGTCGTAGTGGGGCGTGGGGTCCTCGAAGGCGCTCCTCAGCGCCGCGTCGCCGATCAAGAGCTTCGCCTCGGCCTTCTTCCCGAGCGGCACGAGGAGGGCCTCCGGCAGGAGCACCTTCGTCAGGACGACCGACGTCGCGCTCTCCGGAGTGACGGCGACCGAATCGACGTGCTCGAGCGGAATGCGCGAGACGAGCTGGATGGAGTCGACCGCCCCCTCGGAGGACACGCAGAGGCGGGGCAACAACCGCAGCCGGTCGGCGTGGCGCGCGTATTCAATGGAAGAGATCGGTGCGAGGTCGATCTCGCCCGCCAGCAGGCGTGCGTTCAGCTCGGTGGGGACGCCCGAAATCTCCTCGACGTCCGCGTCGAGCCGGTGGAAGACGGGCGCCATGTTCACGTAGGAGATGCGTCCGAGACGGATCACGAGCGCACCGCCTCCAGGCGGTCTCGCATCTCCGTTAGACGCGAGTAACTTCGGGTCCCGGCCCGCCCCCTGCTCGGCTCCAGCCTAATGCGGGTTTCCGCACGCGTGTGGAACCGGCTGGCCCAGAAGCGTGTCAACTCGCGTCGTCCCACTCGAAGAAGACGATGAGGTTCCCGTCGAGGTCGATCGTTGCCACTTCTCGGGCGCCGTACTCGGGGTCGGCCACGCCGTCACGCGCCGCGGGGTGCAGAACGTCGAACCCCAGCCGGCCGCAGTAGAAGTCGACAGCGGCCGGCGCGTCTCGGACGGGAAGCGCCGGAATCGTCTGGCTCAACATCACCATCGCCGCAGCTCGTTGTACAGGGTGTCGCGCTGGACCGGGATCCGCCCCGTCTCCCGGACGAAGCGGACGAGCTCCTCGATCTTCTGCTCGGTCTCCGTCGTCGCGCCGGCCGCGTGGAAGATCTCCTCGCGCACCACCGTGCCCTGGACGTCGTTCGCCCCGAAGTGGAGCGCGACGGCCGCAAGCGGCATGCCCATCATGATCCAGTAGGCCTTCACGTTCTCGACGTTGTCGAGGACGAGCCTCGAGACGGCCATCATCTTCAGGTCGTCGGAGCCGGCGGTGTGCGTCCACCCGCGCCGCTCGAAGACCGTGTTCTCGGGATGGAACGCGAGCGGGATGAAGGCGAGGAAGCCGCCTGTCTCGTCCTGCAGCGCGCGCAGGCGGAGCAGGTGGTCGACACGCTCCTCGTAGGTCTCGACGTGGCCGTAGAGCATCGTGCAGTGCGTCGGGATGCCAAGCCCGTGGGCCGTCCGATGGGTGTGGAACCAGAAGTCGGGGTGCTCCTTCCCGGGAGCGATCAGCCGGCGCACGCGCTCCGCGAAGACCTCGGCACCACCCCCAGGAAGCGAGCCGAGGCCTGCGGCCTTGAGCTCGACCAGGACCTGCTCGTGCGAGAGCCCGGAGAGCTTCGTCATGTGGTGGATCTCGCTCGCCGTGTAGCACTTGAGGTGCACGTCCGGCATCGCCTCGTGAAGAAACCGGATCGTGTCCACGTAGAAGTCGAAGCCGACGTGCGGGTTCTCCCCGTTCACCATGTGAATCTCGGTGAACCCGGTGCGCTCGCGCTGCCGGAGCGCGTCCTCGACGAGCTCCTGCGGGTTGATCGTGTAGGCGTCGGCCTGCTTCTGCGTGACGGCAAAGGCGCAGAACTTGCACTTCACGCGGCAGACGTTCGTCTGGTTCAGGTACAGGTTCTGGACGAAGTAGACCTCGTCGGTCCCGCCGCGGATCCGGCGGGCCCTGTCCGCCAGCTCACCGAGCTGGAGGAGGTCGTCGGACTCCATCAGCGTCAGCCCGTCCTCGAGATCGAGGCGCTCGTTCGCCTCCACCTTCTCCCAGATTTCGTCGAGCGCGGTTTGCTGCGTCTGGGTGGCCATCGGTGCCCCTAGCCGTCCCGGTCCACGACGAGATGAGTGAGGGCCTCCAGGGAGGCACGGTCGGGCTCGCCGTCGAGGGCGGCGCGCGCCCGGGCGGCGAACTCCAGGGCGAAGCCGCGGGCGGTCTCGATCGCACCGGTGCCCGCTACCCGCTCGAGGGCACCGTCGACCCGCTCGCCCGCAAGAGCACGGCGGATGCCCTCGTCCTCGCGGGCGGCGAGGATGAGCGGCAGAGTCGGCGTCCCGTCGCGCAGGTCGACCCCCGGTGCCTTGCCGGTCGTGTCGAAGTCGCCCGTGCAGTCGAGGATGTCGTCGGCGATCTGGAAGGCGACTCCGAGAGCGAGCCCGAAGGCGCCCAGCTCCTCGCCTCCGCCGCCCAGGACACAGGCTGCCTCGAAGAGCTTCCCCGTCTTCAGTGAGCAGCGGGTGAGGTACTCGTCGACGGTCGTGTCGGGCCTGAAGGCTTGCCGGCGCTGCAGCGCCTCGCCGCGCGCGAGCGCCAGGGTCGCTTCGGCAAGGACGACGACGGCGTTGGCGTCTCTCGTGCCCGCCAACTCGGCGAACGCCCGTGCGAAGAGATAGTCGCCCGTCGCCTTCGCCGCGCCGGCACCGTGTTCGGCCCACGCCGTGGGACGGCCGCGGCGGAGGTCGGCGCCGTCGAGGAGGTCGTCGTGGACGAGCGTCGCCATGTGCACGAGCTCGACGGCGGCGCCGCTGGCCACCGCCCCCTCGCCGGTTCGCTCCTCCGCCGGCGTGCAGAGGAAGACGAGCACGGGACGCAGACGCTTGCCCCCGGCAGCGAGAGTGTCGGTGCCGATCTCTCCGACGCGACCCGGGTGCGACCCGACGGAGCGCTCGAGCCGCGCCTCGAGGAGCTCGAGGTAGGCGTCCAGCCCCGGGGCCGCGCGGACGGTCGCCAGGGCGGTCACGCGGGGGTGCTCCTCGTCGCCACGTGCAGCGCGATGATTCCTCCGCCGAGCAGGCGCCAGCCGATCTCGCCGAACCCGGCGCTGCGCATGGCCCCGGCGAGGTCCTCCGGCCCCGGGAAGCGGCGCACGCTCGCCGGCAGGTACGCGTAGGCGGAGCCGCCCGGCAGCACCTTCCCGGCCAGTGGCACGAGCCCGTCGAACCAGACGGCGAAGAAGGGGCGAAGCGCTCCGCGCGGACGCGTTATCTCCAGGCAGCCGAGGCGTCCGCCGGGGCGAAGCACGCGGGCCAGCTCGCCTAGCCCCGGCTGAAGCTCCGCGACGTTCCGGATCCCGAAGCCGACCGTAACCGCGTCGAAGCTCCCGTCCGGGAAGGGCAGCGCGAGCACGTCGCCGTGGATCCACTCGACGGCGGCGGACTTCTGACGGGCACGCTCGAGCATCCGCTCGGAGAAGTCGACCCCGGTCACGCGCCCGCCCGCCCGCTGCGCCTCGAGCGCGAGGTCGCCAGTCCCGCAGCAGGCGTCGAGCACTCTGTCACCGGGACGCACGGCGGCGCGCGCCGTGAGCCGCCGCCAGCGGCCGTCGAGGCCCGCTGTCATCAGCCGGTTCATCGCGTCGTAGACGGGCGAGACACGATCGAACATGGCCTCGACGGCCGCGGGTGCGAGCGTGCCGGGGCTCACTGCCCCCACCGGCTGACGAGCGTCTGGTCGATTCCCAGCTGATCGAGACATCGCGCCACGACGAAGTTGACCAGATCGTCGATGGTTTGGGGAGCATGGTAGAAGCCCGGGGCCGCCATGACGACCGTCGCCCCCGCCTGCCGGAGGCGCAGGAGGTTCTCGAGGTGGATCGCCGAGAGCGGCGTCTCGCGGGGGACGAGCACGAGCTTCCGCTCCTCCTTCAAGGCGACCGACGCGGCACGGTGGACGAGGTTCGCCATCGCGCCCGCGGCGATGCTCGCCGCGGTCGACATCGAGCAGGGACAGACGACGTAGCCGTCGACGCGCGCCGACCCGCTCGCGTACGGGGTCGTATAGTCGCGCAGTCCGACCACCTCCACGCCGTCAAGACCCTCGACGAGCCGAGAGGTCACCTCCTCGCGGCCGAGCGAGATGTCGCCATAGAGCTCGGTCGCACAGACCTGCACGCCGGCATCCGAGATGCAGAGCCCCATCTCGGCGCCCGCCGCGGAGAGCGCCTGCAGGAGGCGCGCGGCGTAAGGCGCGCCGGAGGCGCCTGTCACTCCCAAGAAGATGTTCACGGCGCGCCAGGCGGCGCTACTCGCCGCCGCCCTCGCCCTTCGACTCTTCGAGGAACGTGCCGACGAGCAGCAGGATCTCCTCACCCTGGTCCTCGTAGGCGGGCATGACGTTGTTGCCGAACTCGGCCGGGTTGGCGATGTACGCTGCGAACTCCTCCGCGGTCTGTCCCGTGGCGCCGATCTCGGAGAGATCGGGAGCACCGAGCTGGGAGGCCCCGCTGTCCAGGTAGGTGTGGCAGTTCAGGCAGCCGAGCTCTGCAAAGAGCGCAGCACCCTCTGCGCCCTCCTCCGAAAGCCCCTGCGCCTCGACCCATGCGTCCACCTGCTCGACGGCCTCGGACGCGAGCGACTCCTCCGCGGTCGCGCCCCTGTAGGTGAGGATGCCCATCGAGGCGATGACGAGGAGCGCCCCGACGACCGCCACCGGCCGGCGCACGAGCCGCCGCTCGCGGCGCCGGTCGACGAACGGCAGCACGAGCAGCAGGATGAGCGCGATCGTGGGGATGCCGACCGTGCCGAGCACGACCGACTCGGGCCACTTGAAGATCCGCAGCAGGTAAAAGAGGAAGTAGAAGTACCAGTCGGGGCGCGGCACGAACGAGGTCGTCCCCGGGTCCGCCTCCTCCGTGTAGCGCGGCCCGAGGATGCCCGCGTCGCCCGCCTCCTCGCCCGACGTGAAGTACCACACACACGCCAGCGCGACGATGACGCACACCACGACGAGGCTCATGACCGTGTCGTGGAACATCGCGTACGGGAAGAAAGGCTTCCCCTCGCGCTCGACGTCCTCCTTGTAGCGCTTGAAATAGGCGCGCTCTTGCGGGTTACTCATGCGCTCACGCCTCGGGCCGGCCCCGCACGTCGGTCGCCACGCCGCCGTCGCCCCGCGGCCGCGGCTCGAGCAGGCCTCGCTTCGCGGTGCTGACCTCTTTCCGCTCGTCGCCGGCGGCCTCCTTCGACCAGGGCGGCGAGGTGACGCCGAGGCGGATGACGAGGTAGAGGTGCAGCGTGATCAGGGCGATCAGACCACCTGGTATGAGCAGCATGTGCATCGAATAGAAGCGCGCGAGCGTGTCGGTGCCGATCTCCTGACCTCCGCGCAGGAAGTCGGAGAGGAAGGGCCCGAGGAACGGCGCCGTCGCGTTCAGGTTGATGCCGACGACGGTCGCCCAGTACGCCGTCTGGTCCCACGGGAGCAGGTAGCCGGTGAAGCCCTCCAGCATGGCGAGCACGAGGAGGAGCACGCCCAGGAGCCAGTTGAGCTCGCGCGGGTACTTGTAGGCGCCGAAGAGGAAGACCCTCCCCATGTGCAGGAAGAGCAGGATGATGAAGACGCTCGCCCCCCAGCGGTGCATCCCGCGGACGAGCCAGCCGAGCGTCAAGTCGTTGGTGATGTACTGAATCGACGCATAGGCCTCGTTCGGCGACGGCTTGTAGTAGAAGGCGAGCACGACACCGGTGACGAGCTGCACGATGAACGCTGTCAGCGTCGCCGACCCGAGCGTGTGGAACCAGTTCGTGTCGCGCGGGACCTTGCGGAAGAGGAAGTACTTGAGCCCCCCGACGAGGCCCGAGCGCTCCTCGAGCCAGTCGACCGGGACGAGCAAGGCGTGCTCGAGCTGCTGCTTCCGCTTCGACTTCGCTCGCGCCATCAGCGGGCCCTCACGGCACGTAGGGGTAGAGGTACTGCTCCGGCCCGTCCACGTGGACGCCCGGGTCGGAAGGCGAGTACTTGACGATCACGGCGTCGGCGCCCTCGCCCTCGACCTCCGCGACGCTGTACGGCGAGCCGAGCACGAGCCTCCCCTCCACGATCGAGTACTCGTAGCGGTCGAGCGCGCGGACCGGCGGCCCGGCCGTCCGGTTTCCCTCCACGTCGTAAGCGCCGCCGTGGCAGGGACAGCCGTAGCCGGAGGGCTGGGTCGGCGTCAGCACGACCGGAACGCCCTCGAGCTCGCGCGTCTCGCCGGAGGGACCCTGCGGCTGGGTCGGACAGCCGAGGTGCACGCAGCGGTTCGAGAGGATGGAGAAGCTCGGCACGCTGTCCTGCATGCCGTTGTAGCGGACGAAGGCGGTGCGTCTCGAGATTTTTCCGTCGTCGGGGATCGACGTGAAGGTGGCGATCAGCCATTCGCCTTCCGGGTACTCGTCGAGCGGCCCCAGGTCGACCTCGGGGTAGTCCTGGTCGACGAAGGCCGGGGCCACGGCGAAGCCGAGCACCGGCAGCGTGACGATTGCGCCGATAGCAGCGCCGATGCCGATCGTCGCTCCCTCGAGAAACTTCGAACGTTCGTAGCGCGGCGGGCCTTCCTCCTCCGCCTCGGGCTCGACCGTCGGCGGCGCCGGCGCCTCGATGGGCTCCGGCTCGCCGCGGACCTCGTGGGTGACCTGGCGGATCCAGAGGAAGCCGAAGACGACGGCAAGGGCTACGCCGATCACCGTCGCCCACGCGTTGACGATCAGCCCGAGCAGGATGAGCGCGACGGCACCCGCGAAGGCGAACGGCCAGATCGTCGGCGATGGGAGGTGGGCCTCAGCGTCCTCGTGCTCTGGGGTCTCCCCTGGCCGCTCTAGCTCGTCGGCCACACGGCTCCCTTCTGCCAGCCCTCGCTGTTACAAGCGTCGGCATTCTTTCGCTGGGCGCTCGTCTCTGTCAACGACGTACCTTTTGCCTCAAGACCTGGGAAATTCGCCCGTTCGAGGCCTGCGGAGAGCCAATCCCGTACTCCTCCCAACGCCGGTCGACGGTGTCACGAACCTCGGGAGCCATCTCGATCCGCTCGGGCCACTCGCGCGCCCCTTCCTCCGGCAGCTTGTGCGTCGCGTCGATGCCGAGCTTACCGCCGAAGCAGGGCAGCACGGCCGCGTGATCGAGCTGGTCGAGCGGCCCCTCGCTCAGAAGCACGTCGCGCTTCGGGTCGACGTTCGCGCAGACGTGGAAGAAGACCTGCTCGTAGTCATGCACGTCGACGAACTCGTCGACGACGACCACGGACTTGGAGAGGCTCAGCATCCCCAGGCCCCAGATCGCGTGCATGACCTTCCGCGCGTGGCCGGGAAACGCCTTGCGGATCGAGACGAGCACGCAGTTGTGGAACGCCCCGGCGACGGGGAGGTCGTAATCGACGATCTCGGGAACGGTCATGCGGATCGCGGGGAGGAAGATGCGCTCCGTCGCCTTGCCGAGCCAGGCGTCCTCGGCGGGCGGGATTCCGACGACGATGGAGGGGTAGACGGCGTCCCGGCGCATCGTCATTGCGCTCAGCCGGAAGACCGGGAACGGCTCCGGCGGCGAGTAGTAGCCGGTGTGGTCGCCGAAGGGGCCCTCGGTGCCGACGTCGCCCGCCTCGATCGTCCCCTCGAGGACGATCTCCGCGTTGGCCGGGACCTCGAGGTCCACGGTCTTGCACTTCACGGTCTCCACGGCCTCTCCGCGCAGGAAGCCGGCGAGCATGAGCTCGTCGATGTGCTTCGGGAGCGGGGCGCTCGCCGAGTACGCCGTCACCGGGTCGAGCCCGAGCGCGACGGCGACCGGGATCGAGCCCTCCGCGGCGAGCCAGTCGGCGCGTCCGTCCTTGTGGATCTGCCAGTGCATGTACGTGGAGCGCGAGTCGATCTTTTGCATCCGGTACATGCCGACGTTGCGTACGCCGGTGCGCGGATCTCTCGTGATCACCGCCGGGAGCGTGATGAACGGCGCCGGGTCTCCGGGCCAGCAGTGCTGGATCGGGAGGGCGTCGAGGTCCGGTTCGAGTACGAGCTCCTGGCACGCGCCGCGCGAGACGGACTTCGGCATCGAGTCCGCGAGACGCTTGAGCTTGCCGAGGCCCTTGACCTTCTCGACGAGCCCCTGCGGCGGCTGCATCTCGAGCACGTCCTCAAGCTTTCGGGCCACAGCGTCCAGGCTCTCCTCCCCGAAGGCGAGACACATGCGCCGCTCGGTCCCGAACTGGTTGATGAGAAGCGGCAGCTCGGAGCCCTTGACGTTCCGGAAGAGGAGCGCGGGGCCTCCGGCCTTGACGACGCGGTCCGTGACCTCGGTGATCTCGAGGCGCGGATCGACCTCGGCCTCGATCTCCACCAACTCGCCCTCCCGCCTGAGCAGGTCGATCCACGAGCGAAGATCGGCGACAGCCACCGGTTCGAGTCTATCCGGGCGAGTCTCCTGAGGCTCAGTGACTCCGGCTGCGGCGGTGGCCGAGCCAGCGGCCGAGCTGGCCGAGCGCGATGACGCTGCAGAAGATCAGCCCGACCACGAGCATGGCGACGATGATGTCCTTCCCTTCCTCGGCCGGGGTCTTCTCGGCGGCGAGGACGAGCGCGCTCAGCATGGGCAGATCCTAGAGCTTCTGACGGAATGATGGCCCGTCGGCTGCGTGCGATGGGTGGTTCTAGGCAAGGACGCAGGGAGCGTTCATACCGAATGAGGTCTGGGCGCGACCGAGGACGCAGCCTCGGGCCGCCTAGCGCGGCCAGACGGCGTCGTTCCTCATTGCGTTAGAAGCTCTCAATCGAGCCGGGCGGCGTGCAGCGCCAGCGCCCGTTCGACCGGGGCGGAGCCGGCTTCGATCTCCGCCACCGCGAGCAGCGGGTCGGGATCGCCGTGCAGCCGGAGCGCCGCGCGCGCGCGATCGAGCCGTCCGTCACCGTTCCCCAGGAGGGCGACCGTCCCCGCCCAGGCGGCTCCGTCCCCATCACGTTCCTCGGCCCGGAGCTGGGAGCAGAGAGACACGAGCTCGGCCAGGTCCGAGACGACGGCGACCTCCCGGTGGGCGGCGACGCGCACGAGGCCGTGGGCGTAGAGGTAGTCACCGAGCAGGATCGCCGTGTCGGAGTCGGCCGGGGCAAAGAGGCGCGGCCGTCCGTAGTGCAGGAGGTAGCCCTCGTAGATCGACTCGAGCCCGAGCGCGTAGCGGCCGGAGGCGAGCGTGGAGAAGACGGGCGTGTCATCGCGCTCCGTCTCCGGGCGAAGCGCGGCGGCCCAGAGCCTGCTCTCGCGCCCGGCCTCGTCGGCGATCGTCGCCCAGATGCCGTTCTCAGCCGCCGAAGAGCTCATGCGCGGCCTCCACGAGCGCGTCGATCTCGCGCTCCCCGTGCGCGGTCGAGAGGAAGAGGGCCTCGAACTGCGACGGGGCGACGTAATGGCCGCGGGCGAGGGCACGCCGGAACCACGCCCCGTAGCGCCCCGTGTCGCACGCCGCCGCCTCCTCGAAGCTCCGCACCGGCCCCGGCCGGAAAAACAGGGTCGCCATCGCGCCCACGCGTTGTACACACGCCTCCGCGCCTCCGGCCGCCTCCCGCAGCCCCGCCTCGAGCCGAGCGCCGGCCGCCTCCAGCCGCCCGTAGACGCCCGGATCCCGCAGGCGCTCGAGGACGACGAGGGCGGCTGCGGTGGCGAGCGGGTTTCCGGACAGCGTGCCGGCCTGGTAGACGGGCCCGGCGGGTGCAAGCTGGTCCATCGGGTCTGCCCGACCACCGAAGGCGGCGAGCGGCAGGCCGCCGCCGGCGATCTTGCCGAGGACGGTGAGGTCGGGCGTGACGCCGTAGAGCTCCTGGGCCCCGCCCCGGGCAACGCGGAAGCCGGTGATCACCTCGTCGAAGACGAGCAGGGCGCCGGAGGCGTCGGCGAGCGCCCGCAGCGCCTCGAGGAAGCCGGCCTCGGGCTGGATGACGCCCATGTTGCCGGCGACCGGCTCGACGACGATCGCCGCGAGGTCGTCCGCGTGGCGCTCGACAGCGCCCCGGACGCATTCGACGTCGTTGTACGCGCAGACGATCGTGTCCGCGGCGGCGGCGGCAGGCACGCCCGGGGACGAGGGGATGCCGAGGGTGGCCATCCCCGAGCCGGCCGCGGCGAGCAGCGCATCGGCGTGCCCGTGGTAGCAGCCCGAGAACTTGAGGATTCGGTCGCGGCCGGTGACTCCGCGGGCGAGCCGCAGGGCGCTCATCGCAGCTTCGGTACCGGAGGAGACGAGGCGCACCTTCTCCACGGAGGGCACGGCGTCGACGAGCTCCTCGGCGAGCGCGACCTCACGCTCGGTCGGCGTCCCGAAGGTCGTGCCGTCGGCCGCGGCCGCCTGCACCGCCGCGACCACCTCGGGATCGGCGTGCCCGAAGACGAGCGGGCCCCACGACATCACCCAGTCGACGTAGCGGTTGCCCTCCTCGTCCCAGAGGTAGGCGCCCTCGCCGCGTGCGGCGAAGAACGGCTCGCCCGCCTCGACCGCTCCCCAGGCTCGAACCGGCGAGTTCACCCCGCCGGGAATGACGGCCGACGCGCGCTGGAAGCTGCTCGTGGACGTCAGAGCCACTCCGCCAGCTCCCGCGCCCAGTACGAGACGATCACATCCGCGCCCGCGCGCTTGATCGCGGTGAGCCCCTCGAGGGCCGCCGAACGCTCGTCGAGCCAGCCGCGCGCGCCGGCCGCCTTGACCATGGCGTACTCCCCGCTCACGTTGTAGGCGAAGAGGGGGGCGTCGAAGCGCTCGCGGGCGGCCCGGATCACGTCCAGGTAGGGAAGCGCCGGCTTGACCATGATCGCGTCCGCGCCCTCGGCGAGGTCGAGCTCGCACTCGCGGAGCGCCTCCCGGACGTTCGGCGGATCCATCTGGTAGCTCCGCCGGTCGCCGAACGCCGGCGCGGAGTCGGCCGCCTCGCGAAAAGGCCCGTAGAACGCCGACGCGTACTTCGCTGAGTAGGAGACGATCGGGAGCTCTTCGTGGCCTTCCGCGTCGAGCGCAGCGCGGATCGCTCCGACGCGCCCGTCGAGCATGTCGCTGGGGCAGACCGCGTCCGCGCCGGCTTCGGCGTGGCTGAAGGCCGTCTTCGCGAGCAGCTCGAGCGAGATGTCGTTCAGGATCTCGTCGCCCTCGACGACCCCGCAGTGGCCGTGCGACGTGTACTCGCAGAGGCAGACGTCGGTGAGGAGCACGAGCCCGGGTGCCTCCTCCCGCAGCGCCCGAAGGGCACGCTGGACGATCCCGTCGTCGTCGTACGCGCCGGAGGCGGCTTCGTCCTTCTCCTCCGGAATCCCGAAGAGGAGGACAGCGCGGACGCCGGCCCGGTGCGCCGCCTCGGCCTCGCGGCAGAGCTCGTCGAGCGAGCGCTGCGCGATGCCGGGCAGCCCTTCGAGCGGTCGGTCGACGCCCTCGCCGGGGCAGACGAAGAGCGGGTAGACGAAGTCGTCGAGCTCGAGCCTGGTCTCGCGGACGAGCGAGCGGAGCGCGGCCGTGCGCCGGAACCGACGCAACCGCGTGAGCGGGAAGGTCGACACGTCGCCGCATCTTCGCAAACCGGCGCGAACCAGCAGCGGCTATCAGGGCGGTGAGGCTTCGAGGTTCTCGGCGACGTAGCCGCCGTCACCACTGCAGCGCACGCGCAGAGCGACTGTCCCGCCCTCCCAGAGCGAGCTCTCGATGTCGGTGCGCGTGATCGGCCTTCCGACCGCAGGCGGGACGCGAACCGTCGGATACGCGCGCTCGTACCTCGGCTCCGAGGCCTGCTCGACGAAGAGGTCGACGTCGTAGGGAGGCGCCAGGTCGAGCTCGGCGTGGCCGTCGGCGCCGAGAATCCCGAGCCAGGGCCCCGAGAGCTCGACGGGCGCATCACGACGTAGACGCAGTCGGCCTCCCCGGAACTGGCGCAGCCGGCGAAGACGGCCGTGAAGAGGACGACTCCGACCGTTGTCGCAAGGGCACGCAGTTCCAGCGCCATCTTTGACTCACCCGGAGGCTCGGTGTTCCCGCCGTCCGGGACGCTTGGCAAGGTGGCCGCACGGCGACCACGCCGCGAGGACGGTCGATGGCGATCGGGATTCAGCTCTACGACCAGGAGCACGAAGCCCCTGCGAGGCGCGGGAACGTTGTCGACCTCTGGGGTGTCGAGGAGAACTGGGAGTTCCCGACCGACGGAGCGCTGGCGCTGCAGCCGGAGCCGGTGGAACGACAGAACGGCACTCTGGATCATTCCTCGCAGCCCCCGTTCGGCCTGAAATCCGTTACCGTGCCGCGGATGGCTACGACGGAAGCCCCTGGCTTCGCCGCGCGCGCGAGGAAGCGCCAGCGTGAGGAAGCCCGGGCCAAGGCCCGTCGCGCGCGCCGAACGGCGGCCCTCGTGGTCGTCGCGGCCGGGTGCCTGGTCGCCCTCCTCCTCACCGCCTTCGGCCGGGGCGGCGAGACGGCCGTCACGATCACCGGCCCGGCGCCCGCCTCGCGCCTCCTGCCCGCCGGCCCGCCCAGGCCGCAGATCGTCGCGACCTACGAATCCCTGCGGATCCAACTTCCCGTCAACCAGAGCCGCGTCACCGCCCTCGGCTACCACGCCAGCGGCACGCTGCCGCTCGCGCTCGAGCCGGTGGGAACCCAGGCGAACGCGGGCCTCGCCGAGCGTCTCTTCCGGCGCCTCTTCGGCTCGAGCGGCTCGGACGTCCGCTACTACATGCTCGACGGCGGCGTCGGCGCCGAGACGGGCGGCCTCGACGTGGGGGCGCCGGTCGACACTGACGTCTACGCGCCCGTCGACGGCAGCGTGATCGCCATCACCGACAACGTCGTCAACGGCAAGGTCTACGGCGTGAGGATCGACATCCAGCCCTCCGGCTCGCCGGGGGTCGTCGTTTCTCTCTCGAACATCCGGGCCGACCCGGCCCTGACGGTCGGCTCGACGGTCTCGTCCGGCACCACGAAGATCGGCCGCGTCATCGACCTCTCAGACGTGGAGCGGGCCGGGCTCGCCCGCTACACGCAGGACAACGGACAGCACGTGCACATCGAGGTCCAGCCGACCACGGCCCTCACGAGCCCCTAGAAGCGACCTCCCTGAAGCTGCTCTTCATCGGCGACGTCTTCGGCCCTCCCGGCCGCCGGGCGGTGACCGACCGCCTCCCCGAGCTCAGGCACGAGCTGGACGCCGACTTCTGCGTCGTGAACGGGGAGAACGCGGCGGACGGGATCGGGCTGACCGCCAAGCTCGCGACGCGCCTCCTCGAGGCGGGGGCCGACGTGATCACGACCGGGAACCACGTGTGGCGCCACCGCGATCTCGTGCCGATGCTCGAGTCGGATCCGCGTGTGCTCCGTCCCGCCAACTTCGGGGACGCCGGCATCCCGGGTCGCGGGTTGACCGTCGCCGAGGCACGCGACGGCACGCCGGTCGCCGTTCTCAACCTTCAGGGCCAGCTCTTCCTGCAGACGCCGGTGCACCCTTTCCGGGTCGCCGAGGCGCTGGTCGAGGAGGCCCGGGCGGAGACGCCGGTCGTCCTCGTCGACTTCCACGCGGAGGCGACCAGCGAGAAGATCGCGCTGGCCCGGATGCTCGACGGCAGGGTCACGGCCGTGATCGGGACGCACACCCACGTGCAAACGAACGACGCGCGCGTCCTTCCCGGGGGCACGGCGGCGATCACCGACGCTGGCATGACCGGACCGCACGACTCCGTCATCGGCGTCCGCGCCGAGCTGGCGATCCAGCGGATGAGGACGGGGATCCCGGTGCGCTTCCACCCCGCGGACGGCGACGTCCGCATCGAAGGTCTCCTCGTCGAGTGCGAGGCCGACGGGCGGGCTACCCGCTGCGAGCCGCTGCGCGTGCCCGTGCCGTAGCGATGCCGAGCACCACCGCGAGCGTGACGAGGAGGACGTTCCTGACGAGCGCGAGCCAGCCCACCGGCTCCAGGGCGACGAGGTCCCAGTAGCGCGTCGGGAACCAGAGGTGCGTCGTCACGAGCGCGGCGCCGAGCAGCGCTCCCGCCGCGAGGCCGACGCGCCCGGCGACGAGGGCGGCGACCGGGACCAGCCAGATCATGAACTGCGGCGAGAGCACCTTGCCGAAGGCGACGAAGACGACGACCGACGCGGCACACGCGACGACGAGCCGGAGCGGGGTCGCCCGGCCGCGGGCGAACAGGATCCACACCGCCACGAGCGCCGCGGCCTGGAGCGCGGTCTGCGCCGTGGCGAGGGCGTCCGGCAGGGCGCCGCTGAGGTTCTGGGAACCGTGCGTCGAGACGATGGACGGGTCGTAGAGCCCGAGCTGATGGGCCGCCAGCAGGAAGGAGGCGCCGAGGCTCTCGATCTGGAGCGGACGCTCGAGCTGCCGCTGCGCCGAGTCGACGACGCCCTCGGGGGCGATGACCGCGAACGGCAGGACGACGACGGCGAGCGCGACCGCGAACCAGCCGAAGCCGATCGCCGCGGCGCTGACACCCTGCCTGCGGGCGACGTAGACGAGAAGGAGAGGAAGCAGCACGAGCGGGTAGATCTTCGCGGCGACGGCCAGGCCGAGCACTGCGAGGGCGAGGCGCTCGCGACCGGCCAGAACCGCGGCGAGCACCGCGGCGGTGAGCGCCGCCGGCCAGAGGTCGTAGCGCGTGAGCACGACCGTCCCGAGCGCGAGCGGGAAGAGGCCGATGCCGGCCGCGACGGCGAGCAGGCGCACCGGAGATCCCCCGAGGCTCGACGCGCCGTACACGGCGAGGGCGAGAAGCGCAGCTGCACAGAGCCACATCAGCGCCTCGAAGATCGACGCGTAATGCTCGGCGGGGCCGAGCGTGGGCAGCCAGAAGGTCGGAAGCGCTCCCGGCGGGTACTCGAGGTCGAAGTCGCGGTAGGGCACTTCGCCCGCGGCCATCGCCTCGCCGTACTCCTGGTACACCGGCGTGTCGATGATCTGGTAGCGGTCGAAGGGCGGCAGGTGCAGCGCTCCCCACGACGCGGTGAGGAGCCCCAGCCCGACGGCCAGGGTGAGCAGCACGAGCCCTGCGTCAGCGGGTCGGGACGAGCTCTCCGACCGGACGCTCATCGCCCGAATCCTCGGGTAGCGGCTCAGGCTCCGCCGCCCGGACCGCGACCGGAACGAGCACGGCGAACGCGACGAAGGGGAAGAACCAGGGGATGTAGAGGTAGAACCAGTGGGTGAGGACGAGCTCGAAGCCGATCAGGAGCGCGCCGGTCAGGGCGGCCAGCTGGACGACGTTCCGCGTGCGCGGGATGAAAGCGAGGACGCACGCGGCGGCCAGCAGCAGCCCCTTCAGGACCGTCTGCAGCACGTGAAGGTCCGGGAAGCCGGGGTACTCGTCCCAGTCCCAGATCGAGAACGGGGACGGCCGTGAGAGCTGCCAGCCGAACGTCCGGTCCCAGAAGACGCGGGCGGCGTGCGCCGGGTCCGGCTCGAGCAGGAGCACCCAGAACGCCAGGGCCGTCGCCAGCAGGACGCCCGCGAGGAAGAGGAGCTGCTGCCGCGGCCACTTCCACGCCTTCGGATAGGACGCCCACAGCGGCAGGAGGAGGAGACCCGCGAACTTCGTCCACGCGGCCAGGCCCGCGAACAGCCCTCGCGCGGGCGCCGAGGTCACGAAGACGAGCCCCCAGACGAGCAGCGCGGGCATGATCGCGTCGTTCGAGTTCGAGCTCGAGACGTACTGGGTGAAGGGGTAGGCCGCCCAGGCGAAGGCGAGCGTCACCCCGAGCCGCAGTCCCCCGAAGCGAAAGCCGAGCGCGCCCATCCCGATCAGCGCGAGCGCGTCCCAAAGAAGAGACGTGAAGTGCGCGGCCGGGAGGTAGTCCCACTCATAGTCGTAGCCCATGGTCACGTAGCCGGGCACGTACGCGAGGTAGCTGAAGGGGCCGTACGTGTCGCCGCGGCCGTTCGCCACCTCGCAGCGGCCGTTCGTCTGGATCCGCTCGCGGACGTAGCCGTCGGCGTCGGGCTCGCCGCACTCCTCGCCCACGTCCTCAGGCATGTTCCCGTACGGCGCCTGGCCGTCCTCGACGATGCGCTGCGCGCCGACGACGCCGGCGAGGCCGACGTCGATCACGTTCGACGCGCGCAGGTTCAGCCCGAAGCGAAAGCCGGCGAGGAACACGGTCGCGGCCAGGAGCACCCACACGGGCCAGAGCGGCCGCCCTGGGCTCCCGCGACCCTTCCAGCCGATCCAGGCCATGCGTCCGAGCAGGTAGACCATCGGCGGATACGCGAGCGGCATCGCCGTGAACACCTCGCCCTGGTTGAAGAAGTAGAGCGAGGCGCTGAACGAGAGCAGGACGAGCAGGTCGAGGTTGCGAAGCGACAGCGGCCGTCGAAGGTTCGCCAGCCCGAGGAAGAAGACGGCGCAGAGCGAGCCCCAGATCCAGGGGTTGTTGATCTTCCGGCCGAACGCACCCTCGTAGCCGCGCGCCATCTTCCAGGCGACCTGCGGCCCCGTCCAGGCCTCCGTGACGGCACCCGACGCGTCGTCGACCTTCGCGAGCACGACCTGTCCGGCATCCGGCAGGTCGGACCACACCTTCACGGTCCAGACCTTGGCGTCGTCGTCGAAGGAGCCCTCCTTCGTGAGGCTGTCCTCCGGGTAGCGGTCGAGCCAGTTGGCGACCTTGGCGTCGGCGACCGCACGGTTGACCGCCTCCTCCTCGGTCAGGACCGGCTTCTCCGGCGCGGGCGCGAAGGGCGTCCCGATAAGGTTGCCGCGGGCGTCGTAGACCGGCGACGGGGGAACGGCCGCGTATGCGCTCCCGGCGAGGGCCAGCGCGCCGAGGAGCGTGGCCGCTACCGCTACCGGGCGTGCCGCCGTCGAAAGCTCCAGAGCTTGTTGGCGACGAAGTTCCACGGCGTGACGAGCACGATGGCGATTGCCTGGGCCGGCAGCTTGGGGACGCCGAGGGCCACGAGGATGCTCAGGAACGCTAGGTTCGCGCCGAGCGCGACCGTCGAGACGAGCAGGAACCGGAAGCCCTGGAAGACGAGATGGCCACGCTGGTGCCTGAATGTCCAGACGCGGTTCCACAGGTAGTTGTTCGTCACTGCGACGAGGAACGAGCAGACGGCGGCGACCAGGTAGTGGACGCCGAGCGAAAGGAGCGTCGCGTAGACGGCGAGGTTGACGACGTAGCCCGAGGCTCCGACCGTGCAGAACTTCGCGAGCTGCAGCCAGTTCGCGGGGCGGCGGAGCGCGCCCGAGGCGGCATCGGCGAAGGCGCTCGTGCGTGAGGAGGTCAGTTGGGCTCCTTTGGCCACGGACTGGGAAGGTTAGATCGTCGGTTCAGACGGGCGGGCGAAGAACGTGGTTCCCGATCGCGAGCGCCGGGCCCGGCTCGAGGTCGACGTCGCCGGACGGCACGGAGACGATGACGCGCCTGACATTGCCCCCTCGGTCGACGAGCAGGTCCTCGAGCAGGCCGATGCGTTCTCCTGCCAGACTCACCTCCTCGCCGAGGAGATCCGAGAACGCTCGGCTTCCGGCTCGGTAGAAGCCGAGCTCCCGATCGAGCAGGACGAGCGCGGATGCGACGGCGAGTCGGTGCTCCTCTACCTCGCAGGCGGGGAACGGCAGGAAGCGGCGCGCTCCTTCGCGGCAGCCGACGTCGAGACCGACGAGGCGCGCGAGCCCGCGGTCGAAGAGCGCCTCGACGGCGACCCCGATCCGCACGTCCCCGACGGCGACGGGCCTCCGTACGAGCACGCCGGTTCGGTGGAGAGGCTCCATCCCGCACCTGGCATGCCCGAGCCTTCCTCCCCCGAAACCCCGTCGCCAAGTGAAACGGCGTTACCTGGAACGGGCGCTGTAACCCTCCTCGCCCACGAGCGGGACGAAGCGGCACTCGACCGAGTGCGCGACCGCCGGGCCCTCCGGGCTCTTCACCACGACCTCGAGGCGCTGGCCCCGCCGGTCGCCGACCGGGATCACGAGCCGCCCCCCGAGGACGAGCTGGTCGTAGAGGGACTGCGGGAGCTCGGGCGCCGCCGCAGCGACGGTGATCGCGTCGAAGGGTGCATGCTCGGGGTCGCCGAGCGAGCCGTCGCCGAGATGCACCTGCACCCGCTCGTATCCCGCCGCGGCGAGCTTCTCGCGAGCGCGCTCGGCGAGCTGCCGCAGGCGTTCGATCGTGTGCACCTCCTGCGCCAGCTCAGCGAGCACCGCCGCCTGGTAGCCCGAGCCCGTGCCCACATCGAGGAGCCGGTCGCTCGGGCGCACCGCGGCCGCTTCACAGATCAGCGCGACCATGTAGGGCTGCGAGATCGTCTGGCCCCAGCCGATCTGGATGGGGATGTCCTCGTAGGCGCGCTTACGGTCGTCGGCGTCGGTGAACGCCTCGCGCGGGACCTTCCTCATCGCCTCGAGGACGCGCGGGTCGGAGATGCCACGCCGCTCGAGCTGCTCCGCGACCATCCGCTCGCGGAGCGCCTCGAAATCAGGCTCTCGCCGCCTCACGAGTCTTCCGCATCGACTCGGGCACCGGCACGTCGAAGTGGCTCAACACGAGCGGGGCGAGGTCCGTGATTCCCGGTTCGGGCGGGAACGGAGACATGTCGAAGCCGGCCGCGATCAGCGGCACGAACGTATCCCCGGCGACGAGCGAGCCGTGGCTGCCTCCACCGGCGTGGTGCCGCCCGCCGCCGTCGGCGAGCTCCCAGCCCTCCGTCGCCGAGACGAGCACGTCGCCCGCCGTCGGAGCGAGCAACGCATGCCAGGCGCGAGCGAGCCCGTTCGGGTAGAGCTCGTGATCGAGCACGGCAGCGTCGCCCTCCAGCCGCCAGTCTTCCCCGTCCAGGGCGAAGCGGAGCTCACCGCCGCCGCGCCGGGCCACCGCCGCTTCGTCCTCCCGGAAGAACACCACGTCCGCCCAGGGCTCGGTGTCGAGCCGCTCCGCGAGCGTGCGGGTCTCGAGCCGACAGCCGGGGAGCCTGTAGACCATGCCGGCCCGGTTGGAGGCCAGGGCGAGCGTGCCGTCCGCGCCGGGCGGGAACGCGTCCTGGAGGCGCCCCACTCGCTCCACCCGGGTCTGCCCGTGGTCCGAGGTGACGACGACCGCGTAGCGCTCGAGGAACGACTCGGTGCCGCCGGCGGCCCCCAGGAGCCGGCCGATCGCGCCGTCCGTCCGCGCGAGCGCGTCGAGCGAACCGTCCGGCCCGGCGAGATGCGACGCGTAGTCGTAGTCCGGGAGATAGAAGACGAGGAAGTCGAAGGCGTCGCGGGTGACGAGCCAGCGGCCGACCGCCGCCGCGTACTCGTCGATCGACCCCGCCGGCCGCGAGCGGATGGCGAGCGGAGCGCCGGTCCGCTCGGACTCGAAGAGGTTGAAGTAGAAGAAGTGCTTCGGCCCGTCGACGGCCTCGTACCAGCGGTTCCTGCGAGCGAGCGCCGGCAGCTTGATCGGATGGCGCGTCCGCCCCCGATAGCACGTGAAGTTGATCGCGGCCGGCTCGAGCCCCGCGTCCTCCAGGGCCTCGAACACGGTGGTCGCCTGCGGCGAGAGGTGCTCCCCGCTCATCGCGAAGATCGTGTCCCGGATCGCCCGGCGCGCCCCGACCGCGCGCATGGCCGGGAACGACGAGCCGTACTCGACGACGCGGGACTCCCCGCGGTGATACCAGACGAGGTGCGGGATGTGATGGACGTCGGGGAACGCACCCGTCGCGATGGAGGTGAGGCAGACCGGCGTCAGGGACGGGAAGACACTCGTGGCGCGGCTCGTCCAGCCGGCCTCCGAGAGCGCAGCGAGAGCCGGGAGACGGTCGGCGGCGAGACCGTGCTCGAGCGCCTCCGGCGTCAGCCCGTCGATGACTACGAGGACGAGCTTCCGTCCGTCGGCGCCGGTCAGCTCAGTCCTTGGCGAGAATCCGGAGGCCCGCATGGCGCGACTCCGCCCGCCGGTTGAGGCGGGCACCCGCGATCGGGGTCGCCGCGACCGCGACGTAGCCGAGAAGAGGAATGGCTGCGGCGACGACCGCGCCGAGGATGGCCGCCGGGATCGCCTCGGCGGAGAGCCTGCGGAGCGACGCAAACCCGACGACCAGCGCGACGATGAACGCGGCGATCGTCCACCACGGAAGGACGGTCAGGACGAGCGCCAGAGCCACGATGCCGGCGCCGACGGCAACGGCGACCCAGGCCGGGGCGCGCAGGGCGCCGACGACCGCCGCGCCCGCCGCGACTCCGAGCCCGAAGACGACGCCGAGCGCGTACCAGTCGAGAGCTCCGTCCATCTAGGCGGATACTAGCCGCGTCTCTCCGTATTCTCGCCCGATCGACCTGGGCACCGTCTTCGCGATCGGGATCTTCGTCCTGATCATCGTCCTGTTCGGGACTCCCGTTCTCGCGCAGCGCACGCTCCACGCCCAGCGGAGGCGAGCGCTCTCGGCCCTGGAGCGAGCCCGCGACTCGCGGGTGATCGCCATGATCCACCGTCAGGAGACCGTCGGCGTGTTCGGCGTCCCCTTCTACCGCTTCATCGACATCGACGACTCCGAGGCCGTCCTGCGCGCGATCCGCCAGACGCCCGCGGACACGGCCATCGACCTCCTCCTACACACGCCCGGCGGCCTCGTGCTCGCCTCGGAGCAGATCGCGCACGCCGTGCACGCGCACCCGGGCAAGGTGACCGTTCTCGTCCCCCACTACGCGATGTCGGGCGGCACGCTGATCGCGCTCGCGGCAGACGAGATCCTCATGGACGACTCGGCGGTGCTCGGGCCCGTCGACCCGCAGCTCGGCGACCTGCCGGCCGCCGCACTCGTCCGCGTCGTCTCCAAGAAGCCGGTCGAGCGCCTGGACGACCGCACCCTCATCATGGCCGACGTGGCCGAAAAGGCGCTCCGCCACATGAAGCACGTCGTCCGCGACCTCGTCAGCAACCGGTTGGACGCGGATCGCGCGGAGACGATCGCCGAGGAGCTCGCCGGCGGCCACTACACGCACGACGACCCGATCACGGTCAGCGAAGCGCGGGGGCTCGGGCTCCCGGTCGTCGTGGGCCTGCCGCGCGAGGTCTACGACCTCATGGATCTCTTCCCGCAAGCCGGCCGCAGGCGCCCTAGCGTCCAGTACGTCCCGCTCCCCACGCCGCCGGCGCAGGCCCCGGTGCGGGGCGGCCGCGACTGAGTGCCACCTGGAAACCCATCAGTTCGGTTCGCCGCAAGGGGGAGACAGGCGGGCCCGGCGGCCCGCCCGTCTCTCAACCTTCTCGCTCTCGAGCCTGAACTAGAAGTTCCCGCGGATCTCCCCACCCGGGAGGTCGCCCGGGCCCGTGCCGGCGGGGGGGACGCCGTCGTTCGTGTGCACGTTGACGTACGCGTTCCCCGAGTTCAGAGCCTCGATGAGCGCCGAGAACGGCTGACCGGCCAGCGGCCCGACGAGGTTCGCCGCGGTGATCGTGCCCTCCGCGAGTACGCCGTTCGCGGTCCCACCTCCAGGCGCAGCGGGCCCGAACAGGAACGCGACCACCGGGCCGTTCACGCCAGGCGGGCCGAGGTGGATGTGCGCCGCGACCGGATTGTCCAGGTTGGCGACGATCAGCTTGTAGTCGAGCGACGCGCCGTCCGCGCTCAGCTTGAAGATCGCCTGACCGGTCGCCAACGAGGCGTTCGCCGGTACCTCCGTGTCGCCGTCCAAGTGAACCGAGTAGTTGTTGTTGTCCCCCGCCGCCGCCAGTCCGGCCACCGCGAGAAGCAGCAGCACCAAGGCGACGCCTACCCCCAGGACCTTCCGCATGTGTATCTCCCCTTTCTCCCGTGCGGACACACGAATGGCAACGGGACTCTAGCGCGCCTCAGCGTCCCGGCCAAAGAGGCGGACGGGGGGCGGCTGGGCGACCGCCCCCGCTCGCCTCGAGCGCGGCCTAGCCGCGTTTGATCTGTCCGCGGATCTCGCCGCCGAGCCACATGGGGTCCGAGTGCACGTTCGCGTACGTGACCCCTGCGCGCATAGCGCGGATGAGCTCGTCGAACTCGCCTGGCGCAATGCCCTGTCCGGCAGGGCCAATGACGTCAGCCGGGTCGATGACGCCGGTCACGGTCCCCCCCGTGGCGGGGCAAGGCGGCTTGTCGCCGCCGCCGCAGAGGAAGGCGCTGACGCCGCCGTTCACGGCACGCTGGCCGAGATGGATGTGTGCAAAGACGGCTGTGCCGCCCTCGATGCCGGAGTACGAGAGCTCGTACGAGAGCTCGTCGCCGTCCAGCGTGGCTACGAACCTCCCGCTTGCGGCCGTGGAGATGGCGGGCACCTCCTGGAAGCCAGTCAGGTTCGTCGAGAACCTCTGGCCGCCGTCCCCCGTGGCCAGGGCCGTCGCCCCTGCGACCGCAAACGCCCCGACCACCACGAGCACCGTGAGGAAGAGGATCTTCCTCATACTGCCTCCTTTCTCCCCAGGTCCCTACTACCGCCTATACGGGCGGCTTCGCCGGGCGGTTTCAGACCGACTCCGAGAGCTCCAGGCGGCCGATGACGGCCAGCAGGAACGCGCTCGCGCGCGCGCCGTCCACCACGCGGTGGTCGAAGGTGCAGGCGAGCCAGCCGACCTCGCGCACGACGATCTGGCCCTCGACGACCGCCGGGCGCGGCGCGATCCGGTGGAGGCCGAGAATGCCCACCTCGGGGTGGTTGACGAGGGGGGTGGCGAAGAGGCCGCCGAGCTTCCCTGCACTCGTCACCGTGAACGTCGAGCCCTTCAGCTCCTCGGGCCTCAGTGTGCCGGCGCGGGCACCGTCGGCGAGCCGCTGCGCCTCGGCCTCGAGCTCGTCCAGCGACTTCTCGTCGGCGCCGCGCAGCACGGGCACGACGAGGCCTTCCTCCGTCTGCACGGCGATGCCGAGGTCGTAGCGCTCCCAGAAGACGATCTCCTCGCCGTCGAGCGTCGCGTTCAGCTCCGGGAACTCCCTCAGACCGGCGACGACCGCCCGCAGGAGGTAGGGGAGGTAGGAGCGCTCCCCCCGGGCCGCAGCCAGGTCGGTGAAGTCGCACTCCTCGACCACGGTCACGGCCGGAACCTCGCGGTGCGCCGCGGCCAGATGCTGGGCGATTTGGCGGCGCACGCCGCGCAACGGGACACGTCGCCCCGAGCCACGTTCAGGGGTCTGACCCCCGGACAGGGCCGAGAAGCGCCGGACGTCCTCTTCGGTGATGCGCCCGTCCGGACCGGTGCCGGCGAGGAGGGCGAGGTCGACGCCGAGCTCGGCCGCGACCCTGCGAACGAGCGGGGTTGCCTTGGCCCGCTCGGGGGGAGCGGCGGGCGGCTCGACGGCAACCTCGCCGTCGCCGATGACGACAAGCGGCGTCCCGACCGGGACGAGCTCGCCCTCGGCGACGAGGATCCGCGCCACCGTCCCCCCGGCCGGCGAGGGAATCTCCACCGTCGTCTTGTCGGTCTGCACCTCGACGAGGGGGTCGTCTTCCGCAATCTCCTGGCCGACCTCGATGAGCCAGCGCGAGATCTCGCCCTCTGCGACCCCCTCGCCGAGGTCCGGCAGCCTGAACTCGTAGGCCATGGTCAGTACTCGAGCACGCGGCGGGCGGCCTCGGCAACCCGCTCCGGCGTCGGCAGGTACTCGTGCTCGATCGACCAGTACGGGAAGGGAACGTCGTAGCCGGTGACGCGCAGGACCGGCCCCTGGAGGTCGAGAATCGCCTTCTCGGCGATCACGGCGGCCAGCTCGGCTCCGAAGCCGGCGACGCGCGGCGCCTCCTGAACGATCACCACCCTGCCCGTCTTCGCGACCGACGCCAGGAGCGTCTCCTCGTCGAGCGGCTTCAGCGAGCGGACGTCCACCACCTCCGCGCTGGCGTCGAGCAGTGCTCCCGCATCGAGGCACGTCTGCACCATCGCCCCGTACGCGACCAGGGTGACGTCGGCTCCTTCGCGCGCGATCCGGGCCGAGCCCAGCGGGACGACGTGCTCGCCGTCGGGCACCTCGCCGCGCGGGCTGCGGTAGAGCACCTTCGGCTCGAGGACGACGACCGGGTCGGGATCGCGGATCGCCGCCGCGAGCAGGCCCTTGGCGTCGGCCGGCGTCGCCGGGATCGCGACCTTGACGCCCGGCGTGTGCACGTAGTACGCCTCAGGCGAGTCCTCGTGCAGCTCGGGCGCCCGCACGCCCCCGCCCGTCGGCATGCGGATGGTCAGCGGAAACCCCATCGCCCCGCCGGTGCGCCAGTGGTAGCGGCCGACGTGAGTGATCAGCTGGTCGAGGCAGGGATAGCTGAACGACTCGTATTGCATCTCGCAGACCGGGCGCCACCCGGCCATGGCCAGGCCGATCGCGGTGCCGAGGATCCCGGCCTCGGCCAGAGGTGTGTCAACGCACCGATCGGCGCCGAAGCGGTCGTGCAGGCCGGCCGTCGCGCGGAAGACGCCCCCTGCACGGCCGACGTCCTCGCCCAGGACCATGATCTCGTCGTCGCGCTCCATCTCCACGTGGAGCGCGTCGTTGACCGCTTCGACCAGCGTCTTCTCAGCCATCGCGGAGGCTCGGAGGCGGGTCGGCGTAGGCGTGGGCGAAGACGACCTCGGGGTCGGGCGGCGGGAGCGCCTCGACCGCCGCGATCCCCTCCCGCATGCGGGCGAGCGCGTCCGAGCGCGCCTCCTCGGCGAGCTCGTCGGTGAGGATCCCCGCCCGGCGGAGGTAGCGCTCGAAACGGCCCACGCACTCGTTTGCCCGCTCGGCCTCGACGCGCGCCTCATCCCAGTAGGCGCTCGGGTCGTCGGCGGTCGCGTGCGGCGCCGCCCTGTACGTCAGCGCCTCGACGAACGTCGGCCCCTCGCCGGCACGCGCCCGCGCCAGCGCCTCGGTCGTCGCCTCGTAGACGGCCAGGACGTCCCCCCCGTCGACGCGGATACCGGGCATTCCATAGCCGACCGCCTTGTCCGCGAGCGACTCGGCGCGGGTCTGCGCCGAGAGCGGCGTCGAGATCGCCCACTGGTTGTTGTTGCAGAGGAGGACGACCGGCGCACGCATCACCGCCGCGAAGTTCGCGCCCTCGTGAAAGGCACCTTCCGACGTCGCTCCGTCGCCGAAGTACGCGATCGCGCAGTCGCTGCGGCCCTTGAGCCTCGCCCCCCACGCGTAGCCGACCGCATGAGGGACGTGCGTCGCGATCGGGACCGTGATGGACGCGACGTGATACTCACGCGGGTCCCACCAGCCCGCCGGGTGGCCGCGCCACCATGCCAGCACCGTCTCGGGCGGCATCCCGCGCAGGAGACCGATCGCCGACTCGCGGTACGACGGGAAGATCCAGTCCTCCTCGGCCAGCGCGAGCGCCGAGCCGACCTGGATTGCCTCGTGGCCCCAGAAGATCGCGTACGTCCCGATCCGGCCTTGCCGGTGATAGACGAGCGAGCGCTCGTCGTACGTCCGCAGCAGGACCATCCCCCGGTAGAGATCGAGGAGCGCAGCGTCGCCGAGACCCTCGACCTCGCTGTCCGCTATCTCTTCCCCATCGCCGATGATCCGCCGAACGTCGTGCTCGGCCGGAAGCACCTGTGCCACGTTCCTAAGTATCGCCGACGAGGACCCTGAGCGCCTCCCGTTCCGCCTCGAAGCGCGCCGCATCCACGTCGCCGAGGTCCTCGCCGTCGACCTGGAGCGGCAGCGGAGAGTCGCACTCGATCTCGAGCTCGTCGAGGTCGTGGAGGTACAGCGCGCGCGAGGAGCTCACCTGCCCGCGCCCTCCGAAGGCCCACGCCGCGAGCCGGGGAAGCTGCCACGGCGCCACCGCGCGGGGGGCGACGAGGTCGAGGCCGAGGTCGAACCGCGCCAGCGGCGCGGCGTGCACCGGGATCGCGCCGACGTAGGTGTACGGGTCGCAGTTGGCAACGAGGGCGAACGCGACACGCCCGTGGCCCGCGACGGTCATGGCCGGCCGGAGCCGTCCGCGCCGTCCGGCAAGGATGCCGGCGAGCGCCCTGACGAAGACGACGTCGCCGGGACGCTTCCCGTACTGGCGCCCGCGGTCGTCGACGCGCCGGATGAGCTCGGCGTCCAGCCCGAGCCCGGCGCTGAAGGTGAAGCGGCGGCCGTTGACCCGCCCGAGCGAGATCCGCCGCTCTCGCGTCGCCGCGGCGATCGCCGCGGCGCACGCCACCGGGTCGCGCGGCAGCCCGAGTGCCCGCGAGAGGACGCTCGTCCCTCCGCCGGGCACGAACCCGACCGGCAGGTCGGCGTTGTCGAGCCCGTTCACGACCTCGTTGAAGGCCCCGTCGCCTCCGAAGACGTAGATCCGCTCGTACGCGTCCGCGGCCGCCGCCGCGAGGTCGGCAGCATGCCTCGGGCCCTCGGTGATCAGCGTCTCCACCTCACCCCCGGCGGCGAGCGCACGCTCGACGGCGACTGTCAGCTCAGGCGTGACCCGCGACGCCCGTGGATTGACGATCAGGGCGCTCGACACGCCGCCACTGTAGTCGCGCCCGGTGAGCGAGGAGGGGGCCGTCGGCCCCCTCCTCGCTTCTGGTCGAGCGATCGATCTTCCGTTAGTTCGTCCGCGAGCTGGAGCTGAATGCCTGCAGCTCGGCCGCGCGAACGAAGTTCCGGGGCGACGCCGCCACGACGTTCGAGTCGCAGTCGGCGTTCACCGCCGGATCGGCGTCCTGGTCTCCCTGGAAGAGAAGACCCCCGGTGCACTGGCTCGTCTTGACCACGAGCCGGAGGTGCGTCGCCTGAGTGTCCGGGATGTCGAAGGACCGGAGCAGCATGTGCGGAGCGACCGGCCGCGGCGGGTCACCCGGAAACGCGTCCGCCGGGCTCGAGTAGACGAGCATGTAGCCAGCGTCGCTCGCGCAGTCGTCGCCGTCGGCCGCGTCGCACGTCCAGATCTCGAACTGGCGCAGGGCCGTGAAGCGGTTCGGGTTGCCTCCGAGCAACGCGCTCACCTGGACGTGACGGATCTCCCGCGCCGCCGTCCCGGCCAGGTCGACGGTCACGCGCTTGCCGTCCACCGAGAGGTTGCCTGCTCCGTCGATGTTGCCGGCCGTGGTCCACATGGTTCCCTCGGTGTCGTCGATCAGGTTGCGGAGTTGGAGCGCCTGCGCCTCAGGAGTCGTGCCACTCGTGTCTCCCGTGGCCACCGCTCCGGCGTTCGCCGAGGCCCAGTTGGTGGCGAACCTGAGCAGGACCGTCCGGTCCAATCCGCTCCGGATGACCTCGCGGAAGCGGAGGTGGCCGTAGCCTGGGGCGGTGGCGACGAACTCGTACGTCCCGGGTGCGAACCTGGCGACGTCGTCGAGGTTGGCTCCTGTCGACGCCGGATCCGTGTCGGCGATCGGCGAGGCTCGCCCCTCGTAATGCCCGACGAAGATCCGTGCGGCCACAGGCGTGGTGGAGTTGAGCTCCCGCGCCCGGAACGTGATCGTCGCCGGCTCCGTCCCGATCGGCTCGAAGTCCGGAGTCGGGTCGGTGTCGGTGTTCGCCGTCGTGTTGGTGCTCGTCGCATTCCTGCCGAAGCCGTGCCGGGCAAACTCGAGCCAGAGCTCTCGCTGGTTCGCGCCGCCGAAGCGCATGAGATCCGCCGCGAGCTGGGCGTCGCGCGCCTGCAGCATCGACGGATTCGTGGGCATGAGCAGGTACGAGTCGAAGACGAGCTGGATCCAGCGTCGGTTGCCTGGACAGCTCTGCGGCGGCAGCTCGCCGTTCGCGCAGGCGTACTGGAGGTCGGCGTCGTCCGCCGGGAAGCCCTGGTCGTACTTGGCGATCAGCGCCTGCCTGATGGCGAAGTTCGTCTTGCTCCAGATCTCCCCGTCCGCGTGCACCTGCGGGCCGGTGATGTCGTAGCCCATGTCGCTGAAGTTGAGGGCGTTGACCATCAGCTGCTCGCTCGGCTCGGGCACGGCGCCGGAGCTCGGGAAGTTCATCCCGTAGTTCCGGATCGCCCGGACCTTGTTGCCGGTCGCATACGTTCCGACCGCGTAGGGGTTCTCGTCGTCCGTGGGGACGAACCCGTTCTCGTTCAGGTACTCCATCGCCGTCAGGTCGGAGACGCTCTCGCCCATCGCGCCGGCGTGGTGTCCGGTGCGGGAGGCGCCCTTGCCGATCATCCGGTTCTCGATCAGATGCGTGTACTCGTGGCCGATGACGCCCATGTCGTAGTCGCCGTCCACGCACGGCGCGTAGAAGGCGCCGGGGAGCGACTGCCACATGTACATGTTCGTGATCGGCGAGACGCCCTCGGGGAGCGTGATCATGTTGGCGTTGTCCCGCTGGCCGACCCGCACCCCGGACTGGACGTCGCCGAGCAAGGGGTCGTTCTCCCTGTACGTCTCCGTCAGGCCGAAGTTGAAGTCCTGCGCGTTCCAGTTGCGCTCCGTGAAGCCCAGGAAGTACGCGAAGTCGTGCATCCGGTTGTGCATGCCGAAGAGGTTCACGGTCGCGGCCGAGTCGTCCCAGGTCGCTCCTGGAGCGCCCGCCGTCGGCTCGCAGTCGCGCGCGAACCAGTCGTTCGTCCACAGAGCGAGGTAGTCCCTAGTCGCGCTCGTCGGCCGGAACTGCGGCGGGCTCGGCAGGAACGGGTGCGTCCAGGACGTCGCCGCATTCGCGTTGTTCCCGCTCGTCGTCAACGTCGGAGCGTTTGCCTTGAAGCTGAAGTCCCACGGACCCCGCGAGGCGAGGTTGCCGACGACGCGGTCGCAGTCGGCGGCCTCACCGGCCTCCCAGCACCACAGGTCGCGCGTGTCGGTGCTGGGGTTCCCCCAAGGATCCCCCTGCAGCGTCGCAAGCGGCGGGTTGGCCGGAAAGGCCTGCCAGCGTGCGAGGTACGGGTGCGGCGCGGCCGTGTCGTCGATCGTGAAGGTCCCGGTGTACGTGCGTGGCTCGACGGGTCCCGGCTGGCCGGCGAACTCGCAGACCTCCACCGAGTAGTCCCCGGCGGGAACACCGCCGGCCGGCTCGTAGTGGATCACCTCGGGCTCGATGAAGACGTCGCCCGTGGCGACGAGGGTCGTCCCGAAGAATAGTCGCAGCACGATGTCCTGCCCCACGGCGTCGGCGTCGGCGAAGACGCGCAGGAAGCGCACGCCGGGACCGACGGCGAACGGCCCGTGCCTGGGCGCGCAGCCGCCGTTGACGGGCGGGAGCTCGCCCGAGAACGGAATCGTCACGGGAACCAGCTCCTGCTCCTCTTCTGCGAGGTTGTGCACGAGGTTGAAGCGCGCGAGCAGACTCCCATCGCGGGCGTCCACGAACACGCGCTCGGCAGTGGCCGCCGACTTGTCCACCACGAGCGACTCGTAGGCCGGCGTGACGCCCGATAGCGGCGTCGGGAAGGCCACGAGCCTGACGTGCTGGACCGAATCCGCTCCCTCGACGAGAACGGACAGGTACTCGCCGGACCGCTTCGAGACGTGCACGTCGGCGGCGCTGACGTCCTCGCCGACGGCCCGCGCGGCTCGCGCCCAGCCCTGCGCGGGCGAGAGGTCGATGTCTCCCGATGCCAGCGACGTCGAGCGCGTGAGCGACGAAGAGACGTAGGCGACCTTCCAGCGCTTCGCGGGCGAGCCTGTGATCCCGACCGTGACAAGGCCGCCCTCGGCCGTCTCGAGGCCGTCGAACGCCTGCCGGAAGTTGACCGCGTGGCCGCGGCTGGCGACCAGACGAGTGTCGGAGTCGAGCCTCAGCCCCGCGGTCGAGCTGAGACCGAGAACGTCGGTGTTCGCGTTCAGCCAGGCGCGGGCAGCCGCGACGGCATTCTTCCCGCGGATCCCCTTGGCAAGGAACGCCCCGCGCTTCGACAGCGAGGCCGGCGTCCCGAACCGGTTCCAGGTGACGGCCGCGCCCATGCTCCTGGCGGCGGCGCGCTGCGCCGCCGTGGGTCGGACCTTGCCCGTCCGAACGTCGAGCTCGACGACGTCCTGGTCGTGCTGGACGACCGAGACGCCCGCGCCCGGGACGAGCATCGTCGCGAGCACGGCGGCGCAGACGACCCAGAGCACTGGTCGTGCATACATGCCTACCCCCTCCCCCTAGTTGACCGACTGGTAGTCCCAGACAGCGGCGCGATTCTTCCGCCCGTCAGCGGGGATTGTCAAGTAGCTCGGTCAAGCGCTGCGCGACTCGTCACGCCGGGGTCGAGTAGCCGCGCATGCCGTCGACGAGGAGCGCGTAGAACGCGTCGGCGAGAGCGTCCGTGTCCGCGCCGGCGCGCAGCCAGGTGAACGCCCAGTTCGCGGCGGAGAGGAAGAGCAGCGCGGCGACGTTCTCGTCCAGGTCGGAGCGCAGCTCGCCCTGCTCGCGGCCCTCGCGGAAGAGCGTCCGGATCCGCTCCTCGTAGCGTCGCCGCTCGGCGACGAACCGATCGCGGCGCTCGTCGTCCAGATAGCGCCACTCCTGGACGAAGACGGTGGCCAGCTCGAGCTGGTCGGCGACGACGCGCAGGTGCCCGCGGAGAGCGAGCCGGATCTTCTCCGTCGCCGGCAGCGCCTCGGGGATGCCGTCGAGCGCACCGTGGAACGCCTCCGCGCCCTGGCGCATCGTCTCGTAGAGGAGGTCCTGCTTGCCCTCGATGTGGGCGTAGAGCGAGCCCTTCTGGACGCCGATCGCGTCCGCGAGCGCGCCGATCGACGTGCCGTGGTAGCCCTTCTCGGCGAAGAGACGGGCGGCCTCGCGCGCAAGGTCCTCGCGGCGGCTCATGGTACGCTGGCTCATACTAACGATCGTTCGGTTGGGAGGTGGCGTGCTGGAGCGCATGACCGACGAGGACTTCCGCGCCCACGTGCAGGGAGGCGGGCAGGTGGAAACCGGCGACGCGATGCCCGAGGACTACCGCCGGGCCCTGATCAAGTTCATCGAGATGCACGGGAACTCGGAGCTCATGGGCGTCCTGCCGGAGCGCGAGTGGATCCTCCGCGCGCCGACGCTCCAGCGGAAGCTCGCCCTGACCGCGAAGGTGCAGGACGAGGTCGGCCACGGCCAGCTCATCTACCGTGTCGTCGAGGACCTGGGCAAGCCGCGCGATGCGTGCTTCGACGACCTGATCGCCGGCAAGACGAAGTTCCACAACGTGTTCCACTATCCGACGAAGACGTGGGGCGACGTCGGCGTCATCGCCTGGCTCGTCGACGCCGCGGCAATCATCTCTCAGAAGGCGCTCCTCAAGTGCTCGTACGCGCCCTACGCGCGGATCATGAAGAAGATCTGCTGGGAGGAGTCGTTCCACATCCTCCACGGTCGCGACGTCGTGCTCACGATGATGACCGGCACGGACGAGCAGCGCGACCTCGTCCAGGAGGCGCTCGACCGCTGGTGGGGCCCGCTGATGCAGTTCCACGGCAACCCGATCCCGGCCGAGCACGATCCCATGTACGAGTGGCGGATCAAGAGCCAGGGCAACGAGGAGGCCCGCCAGCAGTTTCTCGACGGCTACGTTCCGCAGATTTGGGAGCTGGGCCTGACCGTGCCCGACCCGGCCCTCCGCAAGGACGAGGAGACCGGCGTCTGGCACTACACGGAGCCGGACTGGGACGAGCTGAAGTGGGTCGTCACCGGCCACGGACCGGCGACGGAGCGGCGACTCGGCCTCCGGCGCGCCTCGCGCGAGGAGACGGCCTGGGTGCGCCGGGCGGTTCTCGCCGACGCGGCGTGATCTGGGAGGTCTTCCGCCAGGAGCGCGAGGGGCAGCCGCTTCAGCACGGCGGCTCCCTCGAGGCCCCGAATCGCGAGTTCGCCGAGGCGTACGCGGTCGAGTTCTATGGTCGCCGCCACGAGTCGGTGGCCCTCTGGGTCGTGCCGCGCGAGGCGATCGTGGAAATCGCCGAGCCCTACGTCGCCGACGTCTTCGACCGCGACTACCGTCGCGTCGACGGCTACTCGCTCAAGGTCAAGCTCAGGGAAGCCCGTGAACGTGCAGGCACCGCCTGAGGCCGTCGTCGAGGCAGTCCTCGCCTTCGCCGACGACGAGCTCGTCCTCGGCTGGCGCGACTCCGAATGGACGGGGGTCGCTCCCTTCCTGGAGGAGGACGTCGCCTTCTCCTCGATCGCGCAGGGCGAGATCGGACATGCCCGGGCCCTCTACGAGCTTGCGGCCGGCGTCCTCGGCGGCGACGCGGACACCCTCGCCTTCGACCGTGAGCCGGCGGAGTACCGCAGCGCGCCCTTCGTCGAGCTCGCGCTGGCCGGCGATTGGGCCGGGACGATCGCGCGCCACTGGCTGTACGAGACGGCCGACGCAATCCGGGTCGCCGAGCTCATGGAGTCCGACTGGCCCGAGCTCGCCGGCCTCGCCGCGAAGATGGACCGCGAGGAGGCCTACCACCGCTTGCACGCGGAGATGTGGCGCGACAAGCTGCGGGGCGAGGAGCGGTTCGAGGCGGCCGTCGAGCAGCTCTGGCCCTACGCGCTCGGCGTCCTCGAGTCCCCGCAGCGCGCGCGCCTGGCCGAGCTCGTCGGACGCGAGGAGGTCGAGGCGGTCGTGCGCGGCTCGCACGACGACGGCTTCGCCGCGCTGCACGAGGAGATGACGATGGTGCGCCGCTCGGTGCCGGGGGCGTCATGGTGACCGCGGCCCAAGTCTGGTCGGCGCTCGCGCGGGTGCCGGATCCCGAGATCCCCGTGATCTCACTGGTCGATCTCGGCGTCGTCCGCGAGATCGAGGTGGACGGCGGGCACGTCCGTGTCGAGTTCACTCCGACCTTCCTCGGCTGCCCCGCGCAGGAGGTCATGCGCGCTCAGATGGCGGATGCTGTGCGCGCGCTCGGCGCGGAGCCCCAGATCGACGTCGTCCTCGACGACTCGTGGTCGACCGACAAGATCACGCCGGAGGGCCGCCGCAAGCTCGAGGAGTCGGGTTTCGCCCCGCCGCAGCCGCGCGCGGCGATGGGCCCGACTCTCGTGCAGCTCGACGCTCAGGCCTTCCGGTGTCCTTACTGCGGCTCGACCGACACGAGGCTCGAGAACATCTTCGGCCCCACTCCGTGCCGCTCGATCCGGTACTGCCGGGACTGCCGACAGCCGTTCGAGCAGTTCAAGACCATCTAGCCAGGAACTGCCGCGGGCCCCGCTCCCGCCGCGAGGAGCGGGCCGGCGGAGTAGGGCTACGGAGCGGCCTCCCTCCTCGGCTCGACGATCCAGAGGCCGCTGACGAAGTCGCTGGCGAAGATGACTCCGTCCTCCCGGACGGCGACGCCCCACATGCCCGTGTAGGGGAGGTCCTCAGAGAACGACTCGAGCGGCGGGACGAACTGGCCCACCATCACCGGGTCTCCGGGAGTCGGCTCGTCGAGAGGGGACAGGTCGAGCGCGACGATGCCGTTCGAGTACCACGAGCTGTACGCCCGCTTGTCCATGACCTCGGTGTTATGGATCGTCCACTCGCCGAACGGCGGTCGCAGCCGGTGCACGTTCGGGAGCCCGTCGAACTTCGCCACCTGCACGCCGGTCTCCGCGTCGAAGACGCGCAGGTAGCCGACGGAGGGGCGTCGCGCCACGAGTCTCGCCCAGCCTGCGTCGACCATCCCTCGGGCGGTGCGGTGATTCGTGACGAGTACCGGGATGTCCGCGTCGAAGTAGCCTGGGCAACAGGGGCTCGTGTACCTGGAGATGAAGTCGTGAACGATCGCTACTGCACCAGCCGCTTGAGCTAGCCGCTCCTGCGGGTACGCATCGCAGAGCGGCTCCCTCGGATCCTCGTACCACACCGTTCGGACCACAACGATCTTCCCCGCGGTGTTGGCAGGATAGTCGCGGGCTCGGCAGCCCTGTCTCGCCGCCTCGACCACGTGGCCTCGGACTTGATGCTCGGGCTGACGCCAGAGCGGCGCTGCAGGCGGACTCTCGATCGCGACCCCGTGTCGTCCTGGTCCGTAGCGGATGTCCGCGGGCGTGTCCGGGGCACTGTCCTCGTCGTTCTGGAGGATGAAATCTCCGCTCTCGCCCGTGTACGGCGTCAGGGAGTGGGCGTTGCCCTCGTCCCAAGGCTCGTAGCGCGTCCGCGTCAGGAGCACCGGGTTCGCGGGGTCAATGATGTCGAAGGTGAGTACGCCGAGGTCCCAGTAGGACACGTACGCCTTCGTCCCATCGGCGCTGGCGCGGGCGCTGTGACCGAGCATCGATGGGAAGGCCCCCAGGCCCCAGGACGGCCCGCGTGAGAGGCCAGCATCGCCGGCGCCCCACTCGGCGACCTTTACAGGCAGCCGCGGGTTGGTGACGTCGACGATGAAGAAGTCGCCGGCGCCCATGAACCACTCGCCCCACGGATGGGCCAGGAGCGCGTAGACCCTATCGCCACGCTGGAAGAGGTCGAGCTCGTGCACGCCTCCGCTGCCCACGCCGACCGGAAACTCCCCCAGCTTCTCCGGGTGATAGGGGTCGGTAACGTTCCAAAGCTCGAGTCCGAACCCCTGCTGGTCGAGCGCCCGGCCTCCCCCGCAGCGCTGGATGCCGACGGCCAGCAGATCGCCCGAGAACGACGGCGTCGAGACCCGGCGGACGACGAGGTCCTCGGCGCTCGTGCCTCTGCGCGCTGCTGCCGTGCCGATCAGCTGCGGATGGCGCAGCTTCGAGACGTCCACGATCTTGACGCCGCGACCGTTGCAGGGAATCACCCAGGTGCCGACGTAGGCGAAGTCCCCGTGCACCCAGACGTCGCCGTTCATCTCGGTCCTGCCCAGGTCGTGGTGGCCGAGGACCTTGAAGTTGCGCACGATCATCTGGCCGGGGTCCTGAGCCGACGCGCCCATCGGCGCAGAAAAGAGAAGGCACGTGGCGATCGCCGCCACGACCACGAGCCGCTTGCCGCAGATCATGCCGCTCCCTCCGAGTCCCCCCGGGGGTGGATCGGGGAAGCTACTCCTCGCACCAGTTCAGATCAAGACCGCGACCGGTCTCGTAGCTCCGGATGGAGACGCCGAAGGCGAGAAGGACGAGCAGGAGCGGGGACAGGAGCCCCTGCCAGAACCAGAGCGGCGGCGTCTCGTACGGGGCATCCGGGTAGCCGGCCAGCGCCGCGAGGACAAGCAGCAGGCTCGGGAAGGCGAGGACGATCCAGCTCCCGAGCGCGAGGCCGAAGGCCAGGTGCGCCACCGCAAACAGGGCGATGCACGTCCACCCGAGGGCCTGGCGCCCGTAGAGGAGGTCCGTGTCCCAGAGCCCGAAGATCCAGATCGAGCCCAGGAACGCATAGGCGAGCGCGCCGAGAGCGAGTCGATCGAGCCGGTCAAGCCTGATGCCTTGACTTCCATCGCAGTTCTGCTATAGACATAGCGGAACTGCTATTGCGAGTCAAGACGTTGGAGGTGGACGATGAGCACGCTGAGCACCGAGGTCGACGTCGAGGAGATTCAGACCACCAGGAGCGAGAAGGTCCTCGCCTTCGTGCTCGTCGGCTTCCTGCTCGTCGGCGGGCTCTGGAGCTACCAGAAGGTGGACGACACCGTCCGCGCCGCGATCGAGCCTGCTCCCACCAGCCCGGCCGACCAGGCGGCGATCGATCGTCTCGGCGCCGGCGCCGAGCGCCTGGCACAGGCCGAGGAGACCGAGCTCGCCGCGCGTGATCGGATGGAGCTCGCGCGCGAAGCCTACCGGACGGCGCTGGACGCGGATCAGCCTGCGGCGGCCCTCGAGCGCGCCTACGTCGACGCCCAGGCCGCGTACGCACGGGCGCAAGCCGCGGTCGCCGCGGCCGGCGGCGAGGTGGAAGCCGCAAGGGGTCCCGCGGAGGCGGCCCAGGAGCGGGTCGAGGCCGAGAGGCGCAGCGCCGCCCGCCTGGAGTCGCTCGGCAGCTTCGGGCTACGCCTGCTCATGGTCGTCGTGGCGATGGCGGCGTCGTTCACGCTCCTGGGCCGGCTCCGAGCCGCCGGCTCCCGCTACCTGCCGCTCGGCCTCGCCGCGGTTGCCTTCTCGTCCGTCCTCGCCCTCGTCATGGCAGGGGACTACTTAACCGACTACGTCGACCCGCTCGAGTTCGGGCCGCTCGTCCTCGCCGCCGTCGGCGTCGGGCTGACCCTCGCGGCCTTCGTCGCGCTCCAGCGCTACCTGGAAAAGCGCATTCCGCAGCGCCGCGTCCGGAAGGGAGAGTGCCCCTTCTGCGGCTTCCCCGGCCGCGGCGAGGAGCACTGCGAGGGCTGCGGGCATGCGCTCGTCGGGGAGTGCGCCGCGTGCTCCCGACCGCGCCGCGTCGGCACGCTTCACTGCGGGGCCTGCGGGGCTCCGTAGCGGAGCGCCGCAGGCGGAATTGAGCGGTCCTCGAGCGCCGGGTCGCAGTAGCGCGCCAGGCTCAGCGGCCCCGGAAGCGCGGCTCGCGCTTCCCCAGGAACGCCGCGACGCCTTCCGCGAAGTCCTCGGTGCCCGTCGCCGCAACCTGGAGCTGCGCCTCCTGCTCGAGCTGCTCCTCGAGACGCGACGAGGCCGCGCGCTCGAAGAGACGCTTCGTCATGGCGATCGCCCGAGTCGGTAGAGCAGCGAAGGCGGCGGCATGCTCCTGGGCCCGCGAGAGGTCCTCGCCCGCCGGCACGACCTCCGAGACGAGCCCCCAGGCCAGCGCCTCTTCGGCCCCGATCTTGCGGCCCGAGCACATCCACTCGAATGCGCGCGCGTAGCCGAGGAGTCTCGGGACGAGCCACGAGCCGCCCGTGTCGGGCACGAGGCCGACGTTGACGAAGGCGGGGACGAAGGCCGCCGACTCGGCGGCGATCCGCAGGTCGCAGGCGCATGCCAGCGAGAGGCCGGCGCCCGCCGCCGCCCCGTTGACCGCAGCGAGCACCGGCTTCTCCAGCCGGCGGAGCCCGAGAACGTGACGGTTCCAGCGTGCGCGCAGGAGCGCGGCAACGTCGCGCTCGCCGTCACGAAGCTCGGAGAGGTCCTGCCCGACGCAGAAGCCGCGGCCTTCGCCCGTGAGGACGACCGCGCGGACGTCGGGATCGGTCGCCTCCTTGAGCGCCGCCGCGAACGCTTCGTGCATCGCCGCGTCGAACGCGTTCAGCTTGTCCGGCCGGTTCAACGCGATCGTCAGAACCGCGTCCGCGCGTCTCGTCTCGACCTCTGTCATCGGTAGACCTGCCCGTGTCCGCTAGCTTGACCGGATGGCCGATCTTACGTTCATTTCCTCGGAGGAAGTCGGCGAGGAGGAGGCCCTCGACGCGTACTCGCAGGCGGTCGTCACGATCGCCGAGCGGCTCTCGCCGTCCGTCGCCAACCTGCGCGTCCTGCGCCGTGTGCGCGGTGGGCGCAGGGCCGTGGGGGGCGGGAGCGGCGTCGTCATCACACCCGACGGCTTCATGCTCACCTCCGCCCACGTCGTGGCCGCGAGCGACGGCAGGGTGGAGGCCTCCTTCGTGGACGGCCGGGAGATGACGGCGGAGGTCGTCGGCGCCGATCCGCTGTCCGACCTGGCCGTGCTGCGATCGGACACTGCCGACCTCGCGCCGGCGACGCTCGGCGACGCGGAGACGCTGCGGGTGGGCCAACTCGTCGTCGCCATCGGCAACCCGAACGGCTTCGCCGGCTCGGTGACCGCCGGCGTGGTTTCCGCGCTCGGACGGTCGCTGCCCGTCCGCTCGAGGGCGGCCGGCCGGATCGTCGAGAACGTCATCCAGACGGACGCGGCCCTCAACCCGGGGAACTCGGGCGGGGCGCTCGCGGACGGCCGTGGCTGCCTCGTCGGGATCAATACCGCCGTCGCCGGCGTCGGCCTCGGACTCGCCGTTCCCATCAACGAGGTGACCCGGAAGATCATCGGCGCGCTCATGCGGGAGGGCCGTTTCACGCGCGCCTACCTCGGCATCGCGGGCGGCTCGCGACCGCTGCCGCCGCGGCTCGCACGCGAGCTCGGGCGGGCGGTCGGCGTCGAGGTGGTCGAGGTGGTCGAGGGGAGCCCAGCAGCGAAGGCCGGCCTCCGGCCGGAGGACCTGATCGTCGCCGTCGGCGGAACCCCCGTCGAGGGCGCCGACGACCTGCAACGCCTCATGGCCGGCGAGTTGATCGGCGAGCAGGTGACCGCGTCGGTGATCCGAGACGGGCAGGTGCTCGAGGTCGAGCTGGTTCCCGACGAGCTCGACGTCTAACCGATCTCGATTCCCCCTTCCCCGTGCCTGTGGGACTCGTGCGTCGCCAGCTCGAGGACGACCTGGAGGGCGAGCGCGGCGGCGAGGATGCCGAGCAGCGGGACGATTCCGAGCTCGGGGCCGAGAGCACCCAGCGCGAGCGCGAGCGCCGCCGTCCCGAGGCGGAGCCAGAGATCGACGTCCCGGCCCGCTCGGGTCGTCACCAGGTGGATGACGGCGACCGCGGCCATGAAGAGCGCCACCCCGCCGCCGATGATCCACGAGACCTCGTCGGTGAGGCCGGCCTCCTCCGTCGCCTTGATGGCCAGCTTGATCCCGGAGCCGAGCGCGGCGAGGCCGATCAGGAGCGGCAGGTGCGCGTACAGGTACGTCTGGCCGGCCGCGATCGTGCGCTTCACGATCGACGAGTCGACGTAGTCGAAGTAGATCCACCAGAGCGCTCCCGCGATCCCGAAGCCGAGCGCCGCGGCCGCCCCCGACTCGAGGCCCCAGCTCACGGTCGCCGTACCGATGACCACGGCCAGGATGCTCTCGCCGAAGACGATGATGGTGAACAGCCCCACGCGCTCCGGAATGTGCGAGGAGTGGATCGGGACCTGGCGGATCCGCTCCCGGCTGGCCAGCGGCGTGCCCAGGTCGATCGCCAACGCGAGCGCCCACAGCCAGTAGCGGTGAGGCGGGGCGACCGCCGTGGAGACGAGGAAGATTGCGATGCTCGTCACGAAGGCCGGGATGTAGACGTTCAGGAGCGGCCTGGCGGCCGGGAGGTGCCACCAGGCCCGGGCATTCAGGAGGACGACGACGGCGCGCACACCTGCGTAGGCGAGCGCGAAGCTCACGGTCTCGCCGTGGAACGCCTCCGGGATCACGGACGCAAGCACCGCGACCATGAACATCCCCAGGATCATGAGGACGCGGTGCGGCGGGTCGTCCGTGTCGAAGCGGTCGGCGTAGAACGTGTAGCCGACCCAGGCCCACCAGACGGCCACGAAGAGCCCGGCGAAGATCAGGAAGCCGCGAAGGCTCGGGTCCTCGGCGAGCCCGTCCGCGAGCTGGGCGATGGCGACGACGAAGACGAGGTCGAAGAAGAGCTCGAGCCAGGTCGCGTGCCGCTCGTCCTCGGCGTCCTCCTCGAGCGTCCGGAGCCGCGGAGGATCGTGCCAGCGCGACGGGGTCGCCATGCCCTGGAAGAACGCGCTAGCGTCCGCGGAATTCCGGCTTGCGCTTATCGGTGAAGGCGGTCAGGCCCTCGCGGGCGTCGTCCGAGGCGAACGCGAGGTAGAGCGCCTTGCGCTCGTAGTTGAGGCCCGTCTCCAGGGTCGATTCGAAGGCACGGTTCACGGACTCCTTCGCCAGGCGCTGCGCGACCGGGCCCTTCGAGGCGATGGCGCGGGCGACCGCCTTCGCCTCCTCGAGCCATGCCTCCTTCGCAACGACCCGGGCGACGAGGCCGGCACGCTCCGCCTCCACGGCGTCGAGGAAGCGGCCGGAGAGGATGACGTCCATCGCCTTCGCCTTGCCGACTGCGCGCGTGAGTCGCTGCGTGCCGCCGGCGCCGGGGATGATGCCGAGCCCGGTCTCCGGCTGGCCGAACTGCGCCGTCTCCGAGGCGACGATGAGGTCGCAGGCCATCGCCAGCTCGTTGCCGCCGCCGAGGCAGAAGCCCGACACGGCCGCGACCAGGGGAGTGCGGACGCGGCGGATCGCATCCCAACGGTCGATGCGGCGCGCGTCGTACATCTCCATCGCGGTCGCCGCGGCCATCTGGCCGATGTCCGCGCCGGCGGCGAACGCGCGCTCCGAGCCCGCGAGGACGACGCAGCGGATCTCCTCGTCGTCGTCGAGCTGGGTGAGCGCGTCCACGAGCTCGCCCATGACCTCGTCGTTGAGCGCATTCAGCGCCTCGGGCCGGTTGAGCCGGACGACCGCGATCGGCGGCTCGCGCTCGACGAGGACGACGCTCACTTTTTCAGGAACCTCTCGACTGCCGCCTTCGGCTCCTCGGTCGCCATCGAGAGCGCGAGCCAGTCGCGCGCGTGGTTGACCGTCTCGTGCCAGGCCAGGTCGCGCCAGAAGTTGAGCTGCTGCTTCGTGTAGCGAACCGTCTGCGGGAGCTTCGCCGCAAGCTTCTCGACCAGCTCGTCGACCGTCGAATCGAGCTCCTCAGCCGGAACGCAGCGGTTGACGAGCCCCCACTCCTCCGCCTGACGGGCGGGGATCTCCTCGCAGAGAAGGATGATCTCGCGCGCCCGGCGCTCCCCGACCATGAGCGGGAGCCACTGCGTCGCGCCGCCGGCGGGAACCGACCCGTGCTGCGGGCCGACATGGCGGATGTACGTCTCGTCAACGATCACCGACAGGTCGCACGCCATCTGGAGCTCGTTGCCGCCCCCGACGCAGACGCCGTTGATGCGCGCGAGCGTCGGCTTGCCGATCTCGCGGAGCCTGTCGTGGGCGTCCTTGAACGCGCCGAACCACTTCCAGTACTCGTCGGGCTTGCCGAGGTAGTCGCGGCTCCACGCCTTCAGGTCGGCGCCGACGCAGAAGGCGCGCCCCGCACCCGTGACGACGACCACCCGCACCGTGTCGTCCCAGGACGCGTCCTCTGCCGCCCGCGCGATCTCCCGCAGCATGCGGAAGTCGAAGGCGTTCAGGACCTCGGGCCGGTTCAGCGTGATCGTCGCCCGCGGCGGCGCCTTCTCGTAGACGATCGCATCGAAGCCGAGCTCGACCGGGTCCCTCGGGGCCGGGTACGACGGCTCGCTCATTCGACCGTCGCGAAGTGGACCTGGAAGGGGACGCCCATGTCCATGGCGTCCTTCCCCGTCGCCATGAACTCCTCCGTCCTGGCGGCCGCCGCGAAGGCGTCCATGTCCGGGAACTCCCACTCGGCGTAGTAGAGGTACGTCGGCTCGCCCATCGGCGCTCCGAAGACCTTGCCGTGCCTGAACGTGCCGCCCGGAACGGCGCGGCAGAGGTCGGCGTGGCGCTCGTAGCGCTCCGCGTCCGGCTCCTCCTCGTAGACCATGAACACCCTGACCAACGGTTCCCCTTCCTCTCGGCGGCTGTCGCGGGAAGGATTCCCGATCCGAGCGTCAGGCGCTCGCCGAGGCGGCGACGAGCGACTCCTCGAGCAGCTCGAGGCCGCGGGCGAGATCCTCGTCGCCGATCACCAGCGGGACGAGGATGCGGATCACGTTCCCGTAGAGACCGCAGGAGAGGAGCACGAGGCCGCGCTCGCGCGCCTCGACGACGGTCGCGGCCGTGAGGCCGCTCGCCGGCGCCTTCGTGTCGCGGTCCTCCACCAGCTCGAGGGCGAGCATCGGCCCGAGCCCGCGCACCTCGCCGACAGCATCGACCCGGGAGGCGACGCCCCTGAGCGCCGCCCCGATCCGCTCGCCGAGCTCACGCGCCCGGCGCTGGAAGGTCTCGGAGACGATCTCGTCGAGCACCGCCATCGCGGCCGCGCAGGCGACCGGGTTGCCCCCGAACGTCCCGCCGAGACCGCCGGCGCCGACCGCGTCGACGACCTCGCTCCGGCCGGTGACGCCCGCAAGAGGCAGGCCACCGCCGAGCGACTTCCCCGAGACGAGGAGGTCCGGCTCGACGCCGTAGTGCTCGATCGCCCAGACCGGGCCGGTGCGCCCGACGCCGCTCTGCACCTCGTCGTCGACGTAGAGGATCCCGTGCCGGTCGCAGAGCTCACGGAGCCCGGCCGGGAAGTCGGCCGGCATCGGCATAAACCCGCCCTCCCCCTGAACCGGCTCGAGCACGACGCAGGCGACCGACTCGGGGTCGACGTCGGACTTGAAGAGCGCCTCGAGCCCGTGGATCGCGTCGTCCGTCGAGACGCCGCGATAGGGATACGGGGCGACGGCGCGGTAGACCTCGGGCGCGAACGGCCCGAAGCCGCGCTTGTACGGCACGACCTTGCTCGTCATGGTCATCGTGAGGAGCGTACGGCCGTGGAAGGCGCGGTCGAAGACGACGACCGCCGGGCGTCCGGTCGCGACGCGCGCGATCTTGACCGCGTTCTCGACCGCCTCGGCGCCCGAGTTCACGAGCAGGCTCTTCTGCTCCTTCCCCCGGCACGGCGAGAGCTCGGCCAGCCGGCGGCACACCTCGACGTACGGCTCGTACATCCCGACCATGAAGCACTGGTGGAGGTAACGGTCGACCTGCTCGTGGATCGCGGCGACCGCGGCGGGAAGCCCGTGGCCGGCGTTCTGGCAGCCGAGGCCGCCGGCGAAGTCGATGTAGCTGCGGCCGTCGACGTCCTCGATACGCGCGCCTTCAGCCCGCGCGACGACGAGGGGTGGGGTCGCCACACCGGCAGCGACATACCGCTCACGGGCCTCGACGACGGCGTCGGTCGCGCTGCGCTCCCGCAGGGCCATAGCGCGAGTCTACCCCTGCCGAGCCGGGCTCACCTTGGCCCACGCGTCCCAAGGCAGGGCGGTATCCTCGCCGCCGTGTCCGCGACGTCCCTTGCGGTCGCTCTCTCGCTCGTCGCGGGTCTCGCGGGGTCGATCCAGGTCGCGGTCAGCGGCGCGTTCGGGAAGCGCATCGGCGTCCTCGAGGCAACGGCGTTCGGGTCGATCACCGCCGCCCTCATCGTCTGCGCGGTCCTCCTGATCGCACGGCAAGGGATGGGGAACCTCGGTCAGAGCGTCCGCGAGCCGGCCTGGCTCTGGCTCGGCGGCGTCATGGGCGCGATCGTCGTCACCACGATCACGTTCACTGCGCCGCGTATCGGCACCTTCGCCACCATCGGCCTCCTGATCGCGGGCCAGCTGGCGATGGGGGTGATCATCGATGCGTTCGGCCTCTTCGGGCTAGAGAAGATTCCCGTCACGCCGGCCCGCGTGTTCGGCCTCGTGCTCCTCGCCGCCGGGGCCGCGCTCGTCCTCAAGCGCTAGAAGCCCCCGTGTCCCGGACCGCCACGGCCGGGGTCTGACCCCTGACATAGCCGGGAGAGAAGTGTTTCCGCAGGCCAAAGGGACAGTCGCCAGGCCGAATCCAACTTGGTACGCGGCACGGCCCGATCCACAGGATCCGGCGCAGGCCGGCGACCCTCCGGGACACATCCAGGGTCAGACCCCGGTCACGGCCGGAGGCGCCGGTGCACCGCGGCGGGGCGAACCTCCTAGAGGCCCCAGGGGTTCGTCGGGCGGGCGCCCGTCGAGAGGAGGACGGCCTTCGTCTCCAGGTACATCTGCAGCGTCTCGAGGGCCTGCTCGCGGCCGAAGCCGGACTGCTTGTAGCCGCCGAACGGGATCCCGGGAAACGCGCCGTAGGGGAGGTTGATCGTGAACGTCCCCGACTTGATGCGGCGGGCGAGGCGGTGCCCCCGGGCGGGATCTCCCGTCCAGACCGTCGCCATCAGGCCGTAGCGGACGTCGTTGGCGATCCGGATCGCGTCCGCCTCGTCCTCGAAGGGGATCACCGCGAGCACCGGGCCGAAGATCTCCTCCTGCGCCACCGTCGTGTCGTCCGCCACGCCCGCAAGCACGGTCGCCGGGTAGAAGGCGCCGTCACCCTCGATCGGCTCGCCGCCCGCCACCACCTCGGCGCCCTCGCCCTTGCCCGTCTCCACGAAGCCGTGCACCTTCTCCCGATGTGGCTGCGAGACAAGGGAGCCCATCTGGGTCTCGGGGTCGAGCGGGTCACCGACACGCACGGCGCCCGCCTTGTCGGCGACGAGCGCGACGACGTCGTCGTAGACGCTCTGTTCGACGAGGAGGCGCGAGCGCGCGTCGCAGCTCTGGCCGGCCGAGTAGTAGATCCCGTAGGCGGTCGAAGCGATCGCGTCCTCGAGGTCGGCGTCCGCGAAGACGAGCGACGGGCTCTTGCCGCCGAGCTCCAGGCTGACGCGCTTCACCGGCTCAGCGCAGAGGCGCATGATCTCGGAGCCCGTCGCCGTCGCGCCGGTGAACGAGACCTTGTCCACGCCCGGGTGGGAGACGAGGTAGGCCCCGGTCGTCGGCCCGTCGCCGGGGACGACGTTGACGACGCCCGCGGGGATCCCGACCTCGGCCGCGAGCTCGGCCAGGCGGAGCGCAGTCAGGGGCGTCGCCGGGTCCGGCTTGAGAACGGTCGTGCAGCCGGCGGCCAGCGCCGGGGCGAGCTTCCAACCCGCAAGCATGATCGGGTAGTTCCAGGGGACGATCTGCGCGGCGACCCCGACCGGCTCCTTCAGCGTGTAGGAGAGGATCGAGCCGCCGATCGGCCGGGTGCCGCCTTCGATCGACCCGAGCGCGGATGCCATGTAGCGGAAGCTCTCGGCCGCGACGATCACCTCGGGCTTCGTCGAGGCGAGCGCCTTGCCGACGTTGCGGGTCTCCAGCTCGGCCAGCTCGTTGCGGTTGGCGACGATCGCGTCGGCGAGCGCGTGCAGGAGGCGCGACCGCTCGCTCGGCGGCGTCTTGCCCCACGCGCCCTCGAGGGCCGCCTGCGCCGCCGCGACCGCCCGGTCGACGTCGGCCGTCCCTGCCGTGGCCGCTTTCGCGAGCGGCTTGCCTGTCGCGGGCTCCACGAGCTCGCGAACGTCGCCGTCAGCCGTCTCCGCAATCTCCCCGTCGATGAAGAGGCCGTACTCGCGCCCAGTCGCCACTGCCATGAGCCCGGACGATAGCGCGGGCCCGTCCTCCGAGTCGCGTAGAGTCGAGCACATGTCGGAGGGGCGGGTGGTCTTCTACGGCTTCGCCGTGATCTACCTCATCGGCGTCATCGTCCAGTTCTTCCTCGCAGGCCTGGCGTTGTTCGGATCGACGAGCTACGACGCGCATCAGGGGCTCGGGTACCTGCTCGGGGTGCTCGCGGTCGTTCTGCTGGTGATCGCCGTCGCAGCCAAGCTGCCGCGATCGCTCACCGGGCTGTCGATCACCCTCGTCGTCCTCAACGTCGTCCAGATCGTCCTGCTCCGATCCGACATCGCGGAGATCGATGCGCTGCACGTCGTCAACGCGCTGGCAATCGCCTTCGTCGCGAACGTGCTCGCGCATCGCTCACGACGCTATCTGGCATCGAAGCTCGCCGCTCCCTGACGCGGCCACCAGGACCGGTCGCCGAGGAGCAGCGCGACCGCCGGGACCAGCAGCGTCCGCACGACGAAGGTGTCCAGCAGGATCCCGACGGCAACCGCGAAGCCGAGCTGGAAGAGCTGTTCCAGCGGCAGAAGCATCAGCACCGCGAACGTGCCGGCGAGGATGAGGCCGGCGCTCGTGATCACGCCGCCCGTGCGCTCGAGGCCGAGCAGCACGCCCTGGTTTGAGCCGTGGCGCTCGGCCTCCTCGCGGACCCGCGCCATCAGGAAGATGTTGTAGTCGACACCGAGCGCGACCACGAAGACGAAGACGAGGAGGGGTAGGCTTGCATCGCTGCCCGGCGCGTCGAAGACGTAGGCGAAGGCCAGATAGGCGAGGCCGATCGTCGCCGCGTAGGACAGGATCACGCTGAGGATGAGGTAGACGGGCGCGACCACTGCGCGCAGGAGCGCGACGAGGATCAGGAAGATCAGCGCGAGAGTGAGCGGGACGGCCAGGAGCGCGTCGCTCCGGGCGGTGGCCCGCGTGTCGGCCTCCTCCGCCGTCGGGCCCCCAATCAGCACGTCCTCCCCGGTGGCGGCCGCCGTCTCGCGCAGGGTCTCGACGCGGTCGACCGCCGCCTCCGAGTAGGGATCGTCCTCCAGGATCACCTGGAAGCGCGCCAGCCTCCCGTCCTCGCTCGCCTCGACCTCCCCCACCGACGCCACGCCCTCCTCGGCCCGGAGCGCCTCCGCCACCGAGGCCGCGGACTCCTCCAGGCGGGCCGGCTCGGCCTCGACGACGACGTCCGTCGGGCCGGTCTCCCCCGCGGGGAGCGCGGCGGCCAGAGCCTCGGCGCCCTCGACGGACTCCGCCTCGTTGCGAAAGCCGCCGCTCAGCGAGAGCCCGGGAAGGTCGACGGCGTTGCCGGCCGCGCACACGAGCAGGAGCGCCACGGTCGCCACGGCGGTGGCAGCAGGCCGGCGCGCGACCGCGCTCCCGATTCGGTGCCAGATGCCGCCGCCCTCCTTCGCCTCCTCGCCGAAGCGCGGCACCACGGGCCAGAACGCCCGCCGCCCGACGATGGTGAGGAGCGCGGGGAGGAGCGTCAGCCCCGCCACCATCGTGACGGCGACGCCGGTGGCGAACACTGGGCCCGTGCTCGAGCTCAGGCTCGTCACGAGCAGGACGAGCATTGCGCAGACGACCGTTCCCCCGCTCGAGAGGATGGCCGGAGACGTGTGCACGAGCGCCTTCGCCATGGCCTCGTGCTTGTCCTCGTACCGCCGGAGCTCCTCGCGGTAGCGCGCGACGATCAGCAGGCAGTAGTCCGTCCCGGCGCCGAACATCAGGATGATGAGGATCCCAGTCGTCTGTCCGTTCACTTGCAGCCAGCCCTGGGAGACGAGCAGGTAGACCAGCCCGGCCGCCACCGTGTACGCGAGCGCGACGACGACGAGCGGCACGACCGCCACCACGGGCGACCGGTAGATGAGCAGGAGCAGCACGAGGATGAGCGACGACGTGGCGAGGAGCAGCGTCGCGTCGATCGAGCCGAAGATCTCGACGGCGTCCACGCTCACGGCAGCGGGCCCGGTCACCCAGCTCTCCAGCCCCTCGCCGCCCCCGACCACCGACCGGATTTCCTCGACCGCCGGCTCGATCTCCTCGATCGTCGATGACCCGATGGGGATCACCGCCACCGCGGTCGACCCGTCGGGGGAGAGGAGCCCCTGCTCCTCGGCGCCCGGCTCGAGCGGCGACACGACCGGGCCGACGCCGGCGAGCTCGTCCAGCTGCCCTCCGATCACGGCGCGGTCCGCGTCGGTCAGGCTCCCCGCCCGCTGCCACACGACCAGCGCGGCCACGGTTCTCCCGGAGGGGAAGCGCTCCTCGACGAGCTCGAGCACGGTGCGTGAGTCGGCGCCTTTGGGGAGGAACGAGGCAGGGTCGTTCTCGGTCGATTCCTGCAAGCGTGGTTGCAGCGATCCGACCGAGAGCGCGACAAGAACCCAGAGTCCGAGCACGATCCACTTCCCGCGCGGCCGAGCCGTGACTGTCCAGAGAGCGTTCATTTTCGGTCTAGAGTCTATCTAGACGCGCTCGAACAAAACCGCCTGGCCCTGGCCCACGCCGACGCAGAGCGTCGTCAGGCCGTAGCGCCCGCCACGGCGCCGCAGCTCGTGGAGGAGCGTGACGACCAGTCGCGCCCCGCTCATCCCCAGCGGATGCCCGATGGCGATCGCCCCGCCGTTCACGTTCACCTTCCCGGGATCGAGCTCTAGCTCGCGGATGACCTCCAGGCTTTGCGACGCGAAGGCCTCGTTCAGCTCGACGAGGTCGAGCTCGCCCGACTCGACGCCAGCTCGCGCGAGGAGCTTGCGCACCGCCGGGATCGGGCCGACGCCCATGATCCTCGGGTCGACACCGGCGACGGCGCTCGCCACGAAGCGTCCGAGCGGCTCGGTGCCGAGCGCGGCGGCCTTCTCCGCGCTCGCGATGACGACGGCGGCGGCGCCGTCGTTGATCCCGCTCGAGTTCCCGGCGGTAGCCGTCCCGCCCTCGCGGAACGCGGGCCGGAGGGCGGCAAGCTTCTCCAGCGACGTGTCCGGGCGAGGGTGCTCGTCATGCGTCAGGTCGCCGACCGCGATGAGCTCGTCGTCGAAGCGACCGGCCTCGACGGCGGCGGCGTGGCGCCGTTGGCTCTCGAGGGCGAAGGCGTCCTGATCCTCTCGGGTCACCCCGAAGCGCTCGGCGACGTTCTCCCCGGTCTCTCCCATCGACTCGAGCGGGAACATCGCCTCCAGGCGCGGGTTGGGGAAGCGCCAGCCCAGCGTCGTGTCCCATGTCGTCCGGTTTCCGCGCGGGAACGCATGCTCGGGCTTCCCGGTGACGAAGGGCGCACGCGTCATGGACTCGACGCCGCCGGCGACGAACAGGTCTCCGTCGCCCGCCTTCACCGCGTGGCACGCGGAGACGACCGCGGACAACCCGGAAGCGCAGAGTCGGTTGACGGTGACGCCGGCGACCTCCTGCGGGAGCCCGGCCAGCAGCGCGGCCATGCGGGCGACGTTGCGGTTGTCCTCCCCCGCCTGATTGGCGGCGCCGAGGTAGACGTCCTCGATCTGATCGGGAGGCACGCCGGAACGCGCGACCGCCTGCTCGATCACGAGCGCAGCCAGGTCGTCGGGCCGCTCGGCGGCCAGAGCGCCGCCGTAGCGGCCGACCGGGGTGCGAACGGCGGAGAGGACGACGGCCTCGGGCACGTCCTGAGTCTACGGATGCTGGCGCGTGTTTCGGCACTCTCTTGTGCGCCTTGGGCACGTTCCGCGCGCCCTGCGCGCGGTTTTCACCTGGACGCTCGAGAGCGGGTGGTGGGAGAGGGGTGCCCCGTGATTAACCCAAGGTGCAGACGGCCGCCGAGAAGTCGCGGCCGGTCCTGATCGTTCCGGGCCGACTAGTTCGCGAACTCGATCCGGACGGGGCGCTCGAACGCGCCCGCTTCCTCGCCCCGGCGCAGGAGCTCCGCGACGGCCTGGCGCCCCTCCTCACCGTAGTCCTCGGTCAGCTCGTTCACGTACATGCCGACAAACTCGTCCGCGAGCTCGGTGGTGAGCCCGCGGCCGTACTGGAGCGCGTAGGCGAGCGCCTCCTCGCGGTTGGCCAGGCCCGCCCTGATGGAGTCGCGGAGGACGTCGGAGAGCTCGGGGAGCACCTCGTCGCCGAGATCGCGGCGGGCGACGTTGATCCCGAGGGGAAGCGGAAGGCCGGTCTCGAGGAGCCACCACTCTCCCAGGTCGACCACGCGTTCGAGACCGCGGCCCTCGTAGGTCAGCTGACCCTCGTGGATGAGGAGGCCGGCTTCGGCGCGACCCGCTTCGACCTCGTCCATGATCTCGTCGAACGGCACCTCGCGGTAGCGAAACTCCCCGCCGAGGTAGAGGCCGAGCGTGAGGAACGCCGTCGTCATCCGGCCGGGAACGGCGATCTCGACGTCGGCCAGATCGGCCTTCTGCAGCGGGCGCTTCGAGACGACGACGGGGCCGTATCCCGAGCCCATGCTCGCGCCGTGCGGGAGGATGACGTACCGGTCCTGCACGAACGGGTACGTGTGGAGCGAGATCGCCGTCACCTCGAGGCGGCCTTCGAGCGCCCACTCGTTCAGGGTCTGGATGCCCTCGAGCACGTGCTCGAAGTCGAAGCCGCGCGCGTCCACCCGACCAGCGGCGAGACCCCAGAACATGAACGCGTCGTCCGGGTCGGGACTATGTCCGAGACGGATGAGCAGAACGGGCGAGGCTAGCAAGCCCGCCTCCTGGGCCGGGCGGCCAACGGGCGTCCTACAATTTGAGGCGTGTCTAAACCTAAGCCCGGCCTCTCCGCCGCGATCCAGGACTACCTGAAGGAGATCTACAAGCTCGAGTCCGAGGGCACGCGGCCGACGACGAGCGCGATCGCCCGCCGCATGGGCGTCGCGCCCTCCTCGGTGACGGCGATGTTGAAGAAGCTGTCCGCCCTCGGCCTGGCCGAGCATTCGCCGTATCGCGGCGTGGAGCTCTCGGACGCAGGAACGAAGATCGCCCTCGAGGTCGTCCGGCACCATCGCCTGCTCGAGCAGTACCTCGCCGAGACGCTCGGCGTCCCGATCGACGCCGTCCATGCCGAGGCCGACAAGCTGGAGCACGTCCTCTCCGAGGAGCTCGAAGCGCGGATCGACGAGCAGCTCGGCTACCCCACGCACGACCCGCACGGCGACCCGATTCCGGATGCCGGGCTCCGCCTGGAGACGAAGCGGCTTCGCTCCCTGGACGAGCTCGAGCCGGGGGAGCAGGCCACAATCCGCCGCGTGCCGGACAGCGACTCGGAGCTCCTGCGCTACCTGGCGGGGCTACGCCTGGTGCCCGGCGGCCTCGTGACGATGCGCGCCGCGGAGCCCTTCGACGGCCCCGTCACCGTCACGGTCGAGGGCCGGGAGCACGCGATCTCGCGGGCCCTCGCGATGCAGATCGGCATCGCCTAGGCCTCGAGGTCACACTTCCGGCACGTTTCGCGCGCCCCGCGTGCGAACTTGCTCATTACGCTCGAAGCGGGTGGAGGCACGGGGTGGCCCCAGGCGGAGGACGCTCTGGACTTGGCCCGTGGGCCAGGGATCAGGGCTTGTGGCCGAAGAACCAGCGCTCGAGGGGCTTCAGGAGCTCGTCCTCCGCGAACAGGGACACGGACTCCGTCAGCCCCTCCTCGGCCGACACCTCGAGGTCGTCCCGGAGCGCCGTGTTCGCGGCCGCGAGCGCGTCTCCCATCTCGTAGCCCTCGAAGAGGTAGTCGTCGGGCCGCGGCTGCGGGATCCTGCGGTTGCCGATGTCGATCGCCCGCCCGACCGCCCAGAGAGCACCCGGCCGGCGCTCGATCCAGATCACGATCTCCTCGCGCCCTCCATCCTCGGCCAGCCCCTGCAGGGTCCGCGAGGCGAATCGCATGCCGTCGGGCTCCACTGCAGCAAGGATACAATCGCGCCGTGGGGTTCTTCTCCAAGCTCTTCGGCAAGCGCGACGAGAAGCCTGCCGAGCCGACGCGGGGGATCTCGAAGGAGGAGGCGCTCGCATCGTACATCGTCCGCGAGCACCGGACCGGCCGCTCGCTGGAAGACATCCTCGACGACCCCTACCTCAAGAACCGGGCGACCGACGAGCAGCGTCTGCGCCTGCTCGAGCGGCCCGAGGTCATCCGCGCCGTCGGCGAAGACACGGCCGCGACGGCCGCCGAACGCGTCCGCGACACGACCTGACCGGTGCCCGCGGCTCGGCTGCGGGGCCGGCGGGTAGCGCTCCGGCCGCTCGAGGCCGCCGACGTCCCGCGGCTCGTCGAGATCGCGGGCGAGCCCGAGGTCGCACGCTGGTGGCCGGCATCTCCAAA
>DATIBF010000052.1:0-3569 GCA_035457655.1 Gaiellaceae bacterium | reverse complement strand
GAGCGCGAGCAGAACGTCGCACTGGGCCACGGCGGCTTCGAGAGTGCCGCCCACGACACGAGCGGAAGAGCGACGTTGATCAGGCTCGCCGAGGGCGGGAGGGTGCTCACCCTCACCGATTTCGAGACGGATCCGGGTCCGGACCTCCGCGTCTACCTCGTCACGGGCGACACGGACGAGCTCGGCGACGTGGTCGACCTCGGTGCGCTGAGGGGGAACCGGGGCAACCAGCAGTACGAGCTGGAGGGATCGGTGGACGCCGAGCGCTACCGCACCGTGGTCATCTGGTGCCGCGCCTTCAGCGTCGCCTTCGGCAGCGCCAGGCTCGCGTAACGCTCGCCTTCGAGCCGAGACTGAGCAGCATGCTGCACGAACTGGCACGACGAGACGAGAGCGGGCTCCTCGTCCGCCTCCTCTGGGACCCCGAGCGCGGGCAAGCGGTCATCCGCTACCGGGACCGGCGGAGCGGCGAGGCCTTCGCCGCCGACGTGCCCAACCCGAGGGCGCTCGACGCCTTTCGGCATCCGAACGTGTACCGCCCCGCCGGCCTCGCAACCCTGTAGCCCACGCACACCGAGAGGGAGAGGAGAATGACCGAGACCCTGACCCCCGCCGAGATGATCGCCACCTCGGCTTCCACGGGGTACCTGCCGATCGAGGAGCACGGCGTCATCGGCGACCTGCGCAGCGTCGCCCTCGTCGGCACCGACGGCACCATCGACTGGTACTGCCCCGTCCGCTTCGACGCTCCGAGTGTCTTCGCGGCCCTGCTCGACAAGGAGCGCGGCGGCTACTTCCGCATCGCGCCCGCGCACGAGGGCTGGAAATCCCGGCAGCTCTACTTCCCCGACACGAACATCCTGATCACCCGCTTCCTCTCGGAGGAGGGCGTGGCCGAGGTCATCGACTTCATGCCCGTGATGAGGCCCGGTGACGGCGGGCGTGACCGGATCGTCCGCACCGTGCTGGGCGTCCGCGGCGAGCTGACGCTGCGGGTCGAGGTCGACCCGCGCTTCGACTACGGGCGCGCGGAGCACGAGGCTGCGGCCGTCGAGAACGGCGCGGTCTTCCGCTCGAGCGCCGGCTCCCTCGCGCTCTCGACCCGCGTGCCGCTCGAAGTCCGGGACGGCCGCGCCGTCACCGAGCTGACCGTCGGCGTGCACGAGCGGGTGACCTTCGTCCTGGAGAACGGAGACGGCGAGCTTCGCCCGCGGCCGTACGGCGAGGACCAGGCCAGGGGCCTCTTCATCGAGACGATCGACTTCTGGCGAAACTGGCTCAGGCAGTCCCGCTACACCGGGCGCTGGCGCGAGACGGTCAACCGCTCGGCGCTCACGCTGAAGCTCCTCACCTACCAGCCGACCGGGGCCATCGTCGCCGCGCCGACCACGAGCCTTCCGGAGCAGCTGGGCGGCGAGCGAAACTGGGACTATCGGTACACCTGGATCCGTGACGCCTCATTCTCCCTCTACGCGCTCCTCCGCCTCGGCTTCACCGACGAGGCCGCCGCCTTCGGCGACTGGCTCGGCGAGCGCTTCCGGACGGAGATGCACGGGGAGTCCGGGCCGCTGCAGATCATGTACGCGATCGACGGCAATCCCGAGCTCGAGGAGCTGACCCTCGACCATCTCGAGGGCTACCGCGGCTCGGCGCCCGTTCGGATCGGCAACGGCGCCGCGACCCAGCTCCAGCTCGACATCTACGGCGAGCTCGTCGACTCGATCTACCTCTACAACAAGCACGGGCAGCCGATCTCGCACGACGCCTGGGAGGATCTCCGCCGCATCGTCGACTGGGTCTCGGAGAACTGGGACCAGGCCGACGAGGGCGTCTGGGAGACGCGGGGCGGGCGCCAGCACTTCACTTACGGGCGCCTGATGTCGTGGGTGGCGGTCGAGCGGGCGATCAGGATCGCGCGACAGCGCGGGCTCCCGGCGGACCTCGTCCGGTGGATGGGCGTGCGCGACGAGATCTACACGCAGGTCATGACCCGCGGCTGGCACGAGGAGCGCGGTGCGTTCGTCCAGCACTACGACACCGACGTGTTGGACGCGTCCGTTCTGCTCATGCCGCTCGTGAAGTTCATCTCCCCGACCGACCCCCGCTGGCTCTCGACGCTCGACCTGATGGGCAAAGAGCTCGTCTCCGACTCGCTCGTCTACCGGTACAACGCGTCGGCGTCCCCCGATGGGCTGGAGGGCGACGAGGGCACGTTCTCGATCTGCTCCTTCTGGTACGTCGAGGCGCTCACGCGCGCGGGTCGGCTCGACGAAGCCCGCATCGCCTTCGAGAAGATGCTCACCTACGCGAACCACCTCGGGCTCTACTCGGAGGAGATCGGCCCGACGGGCGAGGCACTGGGGAACTTCCCGCAGGCGTTCACGCACCTGTCGCTCATCAGCGCGGCGACGAACCTGGATCGCCAACTCGGCTGAAACCGCTAATCCGGCCGGTGGCGGACATGAACGGGCAATGACCGCGGCGCCCGAGCCCCAGGCCTCCCGTCGCGCTCGGTTCCGGGCCGTCTACGACGCGAACTACCACCGCGTCCTCGGCTACGTGCTCCGGCGGGCTGCGACGCGAGAAGACGCCGAGGACGTCGTGGCCGAGACCTTCCTCACGGCCTGGCGGCGGCTAGAGGAGGTCCCGCGCGGAGGCGGCGCCGTGGCTCTACGGCGTCGCGCAGAACGCGCTCGCCAACCAACGTCGCGGGCAGCGACGGCGCGGGCGTCTCTGGGGCCGTCTCCCAGGCGGAGCCGGCCCCGGCGGCCTGGCATGGGGCCAAGACGGATGACGAGCTCGCGCCGGTGGCTGCGGCCTACGAGCGATTGAAGGCCGGCGACCGCGAGCTGCTGGCGCTCGCTGCCTGGGAGGAGCTGGATCCGGGCGAGATCGCGACGGTGCTCGGGTGCTCGCGAAACGCGGCCAGCGTCCGGCTTCACCGGGCCCGCCGGTGGTCTGGCGCGCGAGTTGCAGCGCACGGACGCGGACACCACGCGCTGGTCCTTGGCCTCGATCGAGGCCGAGCAAGCGCTGAGAAGGGAGTCCCGATGAGCACGAGCAACCAGGTCGACGACCTGGTCGCCAGGCTGCGGCCGGTCCGCGACGAGGACCTGGCACCGGAGTCGAGATCGTCCGACGCCGAGGCGCTGTTCGAGCGCATCGTCGCCGACGAATCCCGGGGCGCGGAGTTTCGGGCCGACCGTCCCCGACGCCGGCGCTGGCTGGTCGCCGCCGCGGCCGCCGCCCTGGTCGGAGCAGTCGCGCTCCTGGCGATCGACCTCGGTCCGTCCCCAGAAGTGGTGACCCCCGCCGCGGCCGCGCTCCAGGACGTTGCCGACGCCGCGCGTGCCCAGGACGGGATCCCGCCGGGAAGGTACCTCTACGTGCGGTCCGCGAACGCGAGCCTTGCGATCGGCGCCGTCGACGACTCCGACCCCGACAGTTACCTCGACTGCTGTGATGTCCTCATTCCGCACGTGCGCGAGCTTTGGCTCGGCGGCGATCCGGGCGACGCCAGGCTGCGCGAGCGCCGAGCCCGCGAGCTGGAGTTCCTCAACGAGAAGGAG
>DATIBF010000051.1:0-31891 GCA_035457655.1 Gaiellaceae bacterium | reverse complement strand
GGCGTCCGCCTCGTCGACGACTACGCGCACCACCCGGCCGAGCTCGCGGCGACGATCGCCGCCGTCCGCGAGCTTGCAGGCGAGCGCCGCGTCGTCGTTCTGTTCCAGCCGCACCTCTACTCGCGCACGCTGCACCTGGGGCGGGAGCTCGGTGAGGCGCTGGCCGCGGCGGACGCGGCCGTGGTCACCGAGATCTACGCCGCCCGCGAGGAGCCCCTCGCCGGGATCAGCGCCAAGCTCCTCGTCGACCGGCTCGGGGAGGTCCGCCCGGGCATGACGGTTGGCTGGGCTCCGCAGCTGGCAGACGCAGCTCGCCTTGCCGCCGGCCTCGTACGCCCGGGCGGTGTGCTGGTGACCGCGGGGGCGGGGAACGTCGACGCGGCGCTCCCGCTTCTGCGCACGGAGCTCGAGTCTTGAAGGAGCAGATTCCGCTCAGCCGCTACACGACGCTCGGGACCGGCGGGCCGGCGCGCTGGTTCGACACGCCGTCGACCGTCGACGACCTTGTTGCACGCCTCGCCTGGGCCGACGCCGAGGGTCTCCCCGTCGCCGTCGTGGGCCTGGGCTCCAACCTTCTCGCCGCAGACGCGGGGTTCCCCGGGGTCGTGCTGAAGCTCGGCGGAGACCTTGCCCGCGCGGAGGCTGTCGACGGGACGCTCGTGGCCGGCGGGGGAGCCCCGCTCGCTGTCTGCCTCCACCGAGCGAGGGCCGCGGAGCTGGGTGGGATCGAGTTCGTCTGCGCGATCCCGGGAACCGTCGGCGGCGGAGTCTGGATGAACGCGGGCGCGTACGGAGGCGACATCGCCGCCGTCCTGCGGCGAGCGTTGGTCGTCGACGCGTCGGGTGCCCGCTGGCAGACGCCGGTCGAGCTCGGCCTCAGATATCGCTCGTCGGGCCTTCGCCAGGGTCAGGTCGTCGCGTCGGCGGAGCTGGCCCTCCAGCACCGGCCGCTGGCGGAGATCAAGGAGACGGTCGCCGCCATGCAGACGCGGCGCAAGGCCGCCCAGCCGACGAACAAGCGGACGTTCGGAAGCGTCTTCAAGAACCCGGAGCACGAGCTGACCGCCGGGCGCATGCTCGAGGCCTGCGGCCTGCGCGGCTTCACCAGCGGCGGTGCCCAGATATCGCCGAAGCACGCCAACTTCATCGAGAACGCGGGGGAGGCGCGGTCCGCCGACGCGGTCGCGCTCATCGCCGAAGCGCGGCGCCGCGCGCTCGAGCAGTTCGGGGTCGTTCTCGAGCCCGAGGTTCAGCTGCTCGGCGCGATCCGGATTCCTCCGCTCGACGCCGGAAGGTAGGACCGGGCCGGCGGGCGGCGAACTCGGCTTCGTGGTCAGCCGGCCGCATCTTTCACTCGTGCCCGCGAACGGACTGGGAGGGCGCCTGCGGGCGTGGCTCGCCCGTGCGCTTCTCGTCCTGGGGGTCGTTCTTGCCATCGTCTGCCTCGGATACGCGGCCGCCCGCTACACGCCTCTCTTCGCGCTCGAGACGATCGAGGTCACCGGGGCGCCGGCCGCCGTCCGTGAGTCGGTGCGCGAGGTGGGGATGGAGTTCGCAGGAACGAGCCTCGTGAGACTCGACGAGGACGAGCTTCGCGCGCGCCTGACGGCCCTCCCGACCGTCCATTCGGTCCGGATCGACCGCGCGTTCCCGCACACTCTCCGGATCGCGGTCGTCCCGGAGCGGCCGCTCGCCGTGCTCCGCGACGGCTGGGGCGCGTGGCTCGTCTCCAACCGTGCCCGTGTGATCGGAAGCGTCGATCCCGAGACGAAGCGCCCGGTCGTCTGGACGGCGCCGACCGACCTCGAAGCCGGGGCGAATGTCGCCGACGAGAACACTCGCCTGGCCCTGGAGGCCCTTCGCCGCGTGCCGCGCGGATTCCCCGAGCGGATCGAGACGGCGCGCGCGGACGGGGGGACGGTGACGCTCGTGCTGAGGGACGGGGCCGAGCTTCGCCTCGGCCGTGCCGAGTCTCTCGGCCTGAAGCTGGCTGCCGCCTCCCGTGTGCTCCGCGCCCTCAGCTCCTCCGAGCGAGATGGGCTCGGGTACCTCGATGTCTCGATTCCCGAGCGTGTCGTCGCCGGTTGACCCTAAACTCTTAACCTGAGGGTTAGAGTTTTCGGAGAATTCCGCTGCAAATGCCGGGTTGACAACCCGCCGGAGGCTGCGTACCCTCACCCGGACGCTCAAGCTGAGCTTCAAGCTCGGTGTATCTGCGAGAGGATTACCAATGAGAGATCAATCGGGCAACTACCTGGCCGTCATCAAGGTCGTAGGTACCGGGGGCGGCGGCTCGAACGCCGTCAACCGCATGGTCGAGGCAGGCCTGCGCGGCTGCGAGTTCATCGCCGTGAACACGGACGCACAGGCGCTGCTGATGGTCGAGGCCGACCAGAAGATTCACATCGGGGCGGCCGCGACCCGTGGGCTCGGCGCCGGCGCGGATCCGCAGAAGGGCTACGAGGCCGCGATGGAGTCACGGGACGAGCTGAAGGAGGCGCTCAAGGGTGCCGACATGGTGTTCGTCACCGCGGGCGAGGGCGGCGGCACGGGCACGGGCTCGGCGCCGGTCATCGCCGAGATCTCGCGCGAGCTGGGCGCGCTGACCGTCGGCGTCGTCACGCGGCCATTCGGCTTCGAGGGCGGCCGACGCGCCGAGCAGGCCCAGGCAGGGATCGGGAAGCTGCGCGACCATGTCGACACGCTGATCGTGATCCCCAACGACCGCCTGCTGCAGGTGGTCGAGAAGCAGACATCCGTCGTCGACGCGTTCCGGATGGCCGACGAGGTTCTCCGCCAGGGCGTCCAGGGGATAACCGACCTGATCACGATCCCCGGCCTCGTCAATCTCGACTTCGCCGACGTTCGGACGATCATGACCGACGCGGGCTCCGCCCTGATGGGCATCGGGGAGGCGGAGGGCGAGAACCGCGCTGCCGAGGCGGCCCGGGCTGCGGTGTCGTCGCCGCTGCTGGAGGCCTCGGTCGCCGGCGCGACCGGCGTCCTCCTCAACATCACCGGCGGTCCCGATCTCGGCCTCTTCGAGGTGAACGAGGCGGCCGAGGTCGTCACCGGCGCTTCCGATCTGAACGCGAACGTGATCTTCGGCGCCGTCATCGACGAGTCGACGGGAGGACGCGTGCGCGTCACGGTGATCGCCACCGGGTTCGACAAGGCGTACCGCCGCGAGCCTCGCGAGCGCGAGGAGACGCTTGGCGAGCGGGAGCCGAGCGGCGAGGGGTTCGAGGTGCCCTCGGGAGTGCTCGAGGTGCCGTCCTTCCTGCGCCGCTCGTAGCGACGGACGGGCTCGCGGCAGAGGCGCGGTCCCTGTCGGGGCCTCCGGAATGCCATGCTCCGAGCCAGCCGCTTGCCAGCTCGCGGACCAGGCGGCGATGACGATGCCGTAGCACACTCGGCACAGGCTCGCTCACCACCCGCGCGCCTGTCACCGATAGCGTTTGCATCAGGGGGCCTTCGCGCCCCCTACGGGGGTGTCGGCAGAGTTCGGTGAGGGTAGGATCCGGGCCGGTGCAGACGCTCCGGCGCACGCCACTCTACGAGCGACATGCCGCACTCGGCGCGCGTCTCGTCCCCTTCGCGGGCTGGGAGATGCCGGTGCAGTACTCGGGCATCGGCGACGAGCATCGCGCCGTCAGGACGCGCGCGGGCGTCTTCGACGTCTCACACATGGGCGAGCTGCGAATCGCAGGGGACGGCGCCCACGAGTACCTGCAGGCCCGCCTGTCCAATGATCTCGACCGGATCGAGGTCGGCCAGGCGCAGTACACGCTGCTCACGAACGAGCGCGGGGGGATCGTTGACGATCTGATCGTCTATCGCCGCGCGGACGACGGCTACCTCCTGGTCGTGAACGCCGCGAACGTCGGTGCGGATCACGATGCCCTCGCCGAGGCAGAGGACGTCTCCGGGGATTGGGCCTACCTGGCCGTGCAGGGCCCCGAAGCACTGAAGCGGCTCGGCGTGGAGATCGAGCCGTTCGCGTTTCGCGAGAACGTCGAGGTCCTCGGCGTCCGCTGCCTCGTGGCCGGCACGGGCTATACGGGGGAGCGCGGGTGCGAGCTGGGCTGTGCGCCGGACGACGCCGTCACGCTCTGGGACGCGATCCTCGACCAAGGCATCGAGCCGTGCGGGCTCGGCGCCCGCGACACGCTCCGGCTCGAGGTCTGCTACCCGCTGCACGGGAACGACATCTCACCCGAGCGCACGCCGATCGAGGCCGGACTCGGCTGGGCCTGTGTGCTCGACAAGGACTTCACGGGCGTCGGCGTCCTCCGTCGCCAGACGGAAGAGGGGCCCGCCGAGCGGTTGGTGGCCTTCGTCATGGAGGATCCGGGGATTCCTCGTCAGGGCATGCGAGTCGTCGAGGGCGGTGAGGTCACCTCTGGGACGCTCTCGCCGCAGCTCGAGGTCGCGATCGGCCTCGGGTACGTGCCGGCGGAGCTCGCCGAGCCCGACACGGGGATAACGATCGACCTCCGCGGGCGACCCCGTCGCGCGCGTATCGTCCGAAAGCCTTTCTACAAGCGAGAGGAGTCCTAGTGGCCGCCGACGAGAGCTATCCCGACGACCTTCGCTATCACCCCGAGCACGACTGGGCTCGCATTGACGGCGACGTGGCCACGCTCGGGATCACCTGGTACGCGCAGGACGCTCTCGGAGAGATCGTCCACTTCGAGCCGCCCGAGCAGGGATCATCGGTTGCCCCGGGCGAGAGCTACGGCGAAGTGGAGTCGGTGAAGGCCGTGAGCGAGGTCGTCGCCCCGCTTTCGGGCGAGGTCGTCGAGGTGAACTCGAAGGTTGTCGAGGAGCCGGAGACGATCAACGACGACCCGTACGGAGACGGCTGGCTCGTTCGCGTCCGCCTGTCCGACCCGGCCGAGGTGAACGATCTCCTCGACGTCGAGGCGTACCGCGAGCTCCTGGCCGGCCAGTGAGCTACCTGTCACTCACCGACGCCGATCGCGACGCAATGCTCGGCGCCGTGGGCGTCGGCTCGGTCGACGAGCTCTTCCGTGACGTCCCCGAAGGGGTTCGTCTCGGCCGCCGCCTCGATCTCGAGCCCGCCCTGTCCGAGCAGGAGCTCGTCGCCCATCTGACCGAGCTCGCCGAGCGGAATGTCGACACGGGAAAGGAGCTCTCGTTCCTGGGCGCCGGGATCTACGACCACTACGTGCCCGCGGTCGTCGACGCCGTTCTCCTGCGAGGCGAGTTCCTCACCGCCTACACCCCGTACCAGCCCGAGATGAGCCAGGGCGTCCTGCAGGCCATCTTCGAGTACCAGACAGTCATCTGCGAGCTGACCGGCATGGACGTGTCGAACGCGTCCGGGTACGACGGCACGACCGTAGCCGCCGACGCGTGCTTCGTCGCCAAGCACGTCACCAGCCGGAGGACGGTGGTCCTCTGCGAGACCTTGAACCCGCAGGTGCGCCAGGTCGTGAAGACGTACGCGCCGGGCTTCGGCCTCGAGGTCGTCGAGGTTCCCCACCGCGACGGCGTGACCGACCCGGACGACCTTCGCTCGGCCGCCGAGGACGCCGCGTGCGTCATCTTCCAGCAGCCGAACTTCTTCGGCTGCCTTGAGCCCGCGCCCGATCTCGCGGCGGCAGCCAACGACGCCGGCGCCCTACCCGTTGCGCACGTCGACCCGGTGTCGCTGGGCGTGCTCGAAGCACCCGGTGCCTACGGCTGCGCGCTGGCCATCGGCGAGGGGCAGAGCGCCGGGAACTACCAGTCGTATGGCGGCCCGCACTACGGCTTCATCGCGGCCCGGTCGGAGTTCATTCGGCGGATGCCAGGACGCATCGTCGGCGAGACGACCGACCTCGGCGGCGAGCGTGGCTTCGTCCTGACCCTCCAGACGCGCGAGCAGCACATCCGCCGCGAGAAGGCCACCTCGAACATCACCACGAACCAGACGCTCCTGGCGCTGGGCGGGCTCGTTCACCTGTCCTGGCTCGGCCCACAGGGGCTGCGCGAGTTGGGAGAGACCTGCATGGGTCTCGGCGAGTACGCGAAGGAGAGGCTCGGCCTCCCACTGGTGTTTCCGGAACCGGCAACGTTCAAGGAGTTTGCCGTCCGCGTCGGACGGAGCGCCAAGGACGTCGTCCGCGAGACCCGAGCGCACGGCGTCCACCCCGGCTACGCGCTCGGTCGTGACTACGCCGGCCTCGACGACGCGCTGCTCGTCGCGGTGACCGAGAAACGCAGCCCGGCGGACATCGACCGTCTCGCGGAGGTGCTGGGGCAGGTGGTGGGTTGAAGCTCATCTTCGAGAAGTCGAGGCCCGGCCGCCGGGCAGGCTCCCTTCCGAACTACGACCTGCCACGGGCCGAAGCTCCCGAAGAGCTGGTGCGGCGAAAGCCGCCACGCCTGCCCGAGATCTCCGAGCCCGAGCTCGTCCGCCACTTCACGGCGCTCGCCGACCGGAACTTCGGCGTCGACACCGGCTTCTATCCGCTCGGCTCCTGCACGATGAAGCACAACCCGCGTGTCAACGAGCGAGTGGCCAACCTGCCCGGCTTCCGCGACCTCCACCCCTACCAGGAGGCGGAAGCGGCCCAGGGCGCGCTCGAGCTCATGTGGCGGCTGCAGGAGATCCTGGCCGAAGTGTGCGGCCTGCACGCGGTCTCGCTCCAGCCGGCAGCGGGCTCCCAGGGTGAGCTGACCGGTCTCATGCTCATGCGCGCGTACTTCGCCGATCGGGGAGAGTCGGATCAGCGGCGCGTCGTGATCACCGCCGACACCGCGCACGGTACGAACCCGGCGAGCGTCGCGATGGCCGGATTCGAGCTGCAGAAGGCCGAGACGGACGACCGCGGGAACCTCGACCTGGACGACCTGAGGGCGAAGGTCGACGGGCGCACCGCCGGCCTCATGCTCACCAACCCGTCGACGCTCGGGCTCTTCGACGAGCACATCGAGGAGGTCTCCGCGATCTTCCACGACGCCGGCGCGCTCCTTTACTACGACGGTGCGAACCTGAACGCAGTGTGCGGGATCTCGCGGCCGGGGGACATGGGATTCGACATCGTCCACATCAACCTCCACAAGACGTTCTCGCAGCCGCACGGAGGCGGCGGGCCCGGCGGCGGGCCGATCGCGGTCCGCGACATCCTCGAGCCGTTCTTGCCTGTGCCGGCGATCGTCCGAGAAGGGGAGGAGTTCCGGCTGGATCATGCCCGCCCGAAGACCATCGGGAAAGTTCGCGGCTTCTGCGGGCCGTTCGGGGTGTTCGTGCGCTCCTACGCGTTCATTCGCTCCTACGGACCGGAGCTCAAGAAGATGTCCGAGGTTGCCGTGCTGAACGCCAACTACCTTCTCGCACGGCTTCGGGACGTCTACGAGCTCCCGTTCGACCGCCTGTGCATGCACGAGTTCGTCCTCTCGGCGCGAAACCTGAAGCGGGAGCACGGGGTCACCGCCCTGGACGTCGCCAAGCGGCTGATGGATCACGGTTTCCATCCGCCAACGATCTACTTCCCGCTCATCGTCCCGGAGGCGCTCATGATCGAGCCCACGGAGACGGAGGCGAAGGAGACGCTCGACGACTTCGTCGAAGCGATGCGGTCGATTGCCGCGGAGGCGGCCTCGGACCCTCGAGCCCTGAAGGACGCACCGCACCGGCGGCCGGTGCGACGACTGGACGAGGTCAAGGCGGCGAAGCGCGCCATCGTCAAGTACGGATTCGACGAGCACCCGGGTTCCGAGCCCGAGCGCGCCGAGGGCGAGCCACTCGAGGCCCAGCAGGGCGCGTGAGCCCCGCCGAGCAGGAGATCGGCGCGCGCGTCGACGCGCTCGCGCAGACGCTCGAGGGAGAGGAGTTCGTCGCCGCCGTTCGGCGCTTGGCCGAGGGTCTCGACACCGACGAGCGAGCGGTTCTCCAGGAGGTGCTGCTGGAGCGAGCCGCCGAGGAGGAGGACCTCCGACGGGCCGTTCGTCGCCGGTTCGCGGAGAAAGGCTGGACCCGCCGGACGCTGGCACGGCTCGAGCGGCTGTGGCGTGACGACCGGGCAGACGCCGTCGCCGCCGCCATCCAGGCCGGGCCTGACGGCGCCGAGGCGCTCGCGGAGGAGCTCGATGTCCTCCGAAGGAATCCGGGACGCGCGGCGCTCGTGCTGGACGAGCTCTCACGGCACGGCGACGACCGAGTGCGAGCGTGGGTTCCGGGCGCGGCGGCCGAGGCTCTTGGGGACGGCTGCAGCCGGCTCGTCCTCTCCATGACCAGGGACCGCGACCCCCGAGTCCGCGACGCCGCGGTCTCGGCCTTGGTCGGTCTCGGACCCGAGGTGGCGCGGCCCGTTCTCCCGAGTCTCCGGCGGAGGCTGCACTCGAGCTCCGTCGCCGAGAGGATCTCGGCGATGCAGGCCCTTGCCGACGCGGGCGACGTCACCGCGCTGGGCGTCATAGAGGATCGGGCCGCCTCGGCCGAGCTCCCGGAGGAGCGTGACGCTGCCCACCTTGCGGCTGTGGCACTGCGGGAGAGAAGCGCATGATGGAGGTTCGGAACCGCGACCAAGCCGAGGCGTTCACGACCCTCGACGGGTCGTCGATCCGCGTTCTGCTCGATGCCGAGCTCGGAGGCGCGTCCAACCAGAGCCTGGCCGAAGCGACGCTTGCGGCCGGCGCCGGCACGCGTCGCCACTACCACGCCCGAGCAGAGGAGATCTACGTCGTCCTCGCCGGCTCGGGCCGCATGGAGGTCGACGGCAATGCGCTTGGCGTCGGTCCTGGGGACGCCGTTCTCATTCGGCCGGGCGCCTGGCACCAGATCGAGGCCGACGAAGGGGGCGAGCTGCGCTTTCTCTGCTGCTGCGCGCCTCCATACACGGACGAGGACACGTTCTTTGAGTGAGTTGCTGGCAGCGGTCTACCGCGGTGACCAGGCACGGGTCGACGAGCTGCTTGCGGCCGCTCCGGAGCTCGACATCTTCGAGGCGGCAGCCGTCGGCCGGTCCGACCGGGTCGGACAGCTTCTCGACGCCGATCCCGGGCTCGTGAGCTCGTGGACGGAGGATGGGTTCACGCCACTCCACCTGGCCGCGTTCTTCCGCCAGCCCGAGACCGCGCGGCTGCTCGTCGAGCATGGGGCGCTCGTGGACGTGGTTGCGAGGAACGAGCAGCTGCGGGTGACCCCGCTGCAGAGTGCAGCGGCGGCACGCGAGGAGGAGACGACGGCACTCCTGCTCGAGCGCGGCGCCGACCCGAACGCGCAGCAGCTCGGCGGCTTCACGGCCCTGCATGCAGCCGCCCAGAACGGCGACGACCCACTCGTCGCGTTGCTCCTGACCCACGGGGCAGATCCGGCGCTGCCGACCGACGACGGTCGCACGGCTGCCGACCTGGCCCGCGACGCCGGCCATGCAGAGCTGGCCGGCCGTCTAACGGGTCGCCGAGCCTGACGCGCCGACAGCGCCTCCCCTCCGTCTTGGGGCCACCCCGGGCCACCACCCGCTTTCGACGCTAACGGAGAAGACCGCACCGGTGTGTGACGGACTGTGACGATCTGCGCGCGATGTGGGGCGAGATCGTAGTTTCGGCGGGCCGGCTACGTGCGAGCGGCCGCGATCTCCGCTGCCACGCTCTCGGAGCCGGGAATGGAGACCGCGACCGCGTCGTACCCCGCGCGCTCGGTCGAGCTCCAGGAGGAGCGGAAGCCGGTCGCCCTGAAGGCGAGGAGCGCCTCCCCTCGCGCCGGAAGCGACCGTATCGCGCCCGGGAGACCGGGCCGCCTTGCCGGGCACCCGCCACGGGCGGTCGCGAAAGGGCTCCGCGGTCGCCGAGCGCGCCGAATCCAGCGGGACCGGAGCTCCCGCTTGAGCGCCGCAAGGGCCGCCCAGCCGGAGAGGCGATCAGCACCACCCTCTTCTCGACCGAGACTCGGATAGCCGCGTCTACCTCGCCGCGGCCAGCTGGCCGCAGGCGGCCTCGATGTCGCGTCCGCGCGTCAAGCGCACGGTCGCCGGCACGCCGCCCGCGACGAGAGCCTTCCGGAAGGCTGCGATCGCGGCGCGTGACGAGGCCTCGAACCGCCCGGTGGGGTTGTAGGGGATGAGGTTGACCTTGAACGCCTTCGGGTCGAGCAGCGTCGCGAGCGCGCGCGCCTGTCCGACCGTGTCGTTCACCCCCCCGAGCATGACGTACTCGACGAAGACCTTGCGACCGCGGAGAGAGACGTAGCGGCGACACTCGGCGAGGATCTCCTCGAGCGGGTAGCGGTCGTTGACGGGCATGAGGTCGGAGCGGAGGGCACCGTCGGCCGCGTGCAGCGAGAGCGCGAGGCGGATCGGCTTCTCCACCTCGTCCACGAAGCTGCGGAGGCCGGGAAGCCAGCCGACCGTCGAAACCGTCGTGCGCCGGTGCGTGATCCCGACATCCGGCAGATACCCCGTGGCGGCGAGCACGGCGTCGAGGTTCAGCATCGGCTCGCCCATACCCATGAACACGGCGTGATCCACCCCCTCGAGGCGGCGAAAGTGGAGAGCCTGGTCGAGGATCTCCCACGGAGTCAGGTTCCTGCCGAAGCGCATGGATCCGGTGGCGCAGAACGTGCAGGTGAGTGGGCAGCCCGACTGGGACGAGAGGCAGACTGAGCGGCGTCTGCCACGGTAGCGCATCAGCACGGCCTCGACGGGATGGCCGTCCTCCGTCCGGAAGAGCGCCTTGATCGTGCCGTCGCGCGAGCGCGCCTCCTCGACGAGCGAGAGCGTCGAGTAGGGGACCGATGCAGCCAGCTCGTCGCGCAGGGCCGCCGGGAGGTTCGTCATCGCCTCGTAGCCGGTCGCGCCCCGGGCGGCCCAGGCCCAGGCCTGACTGGCGCGGTAGGCGGGCTCCCCGCGCTCGGCGAGCGTCCGTTCGAGCAGAGCGAGATCCATGCCGCTGCACCGTAGCCGTCCGAACGGGTGACGCTGGCACCGGCAGCCGTCGGTAAAATGGTTAATCATGTTAACGATCTCTGATCCCGTCACGGTCGCGAACGGGCTCCGACCGACGCTCTTTCACCTGAACCGGAGGCTGCGCAGAGAGCTGGCGCCCCTCGGCGTCACCGGAGGGCAGGCGGCCCTCCTCTGGACGATCCGCTCGAACCCCGGCATGGGCGCGCGGGAGCTTGCCGAGCGGGAGGGCGTGTCGGCGCCGGCGATGACCGCGTACCTCGATCGGCTCGAAGCGGCCGGGCTGGTGGCGCGACGCCGCTCCGAGCACGACCGGCGCCGCGTCGAGCTGAGGCTCACGGACGAGGGTATGCGCGTCCTCCGTTCGGTGAGGAGTCGGCGGACGGCCTGGCTGGCGGCGCGGCTCGAGCGCCTCGAGCCGGATGAGCTCGCCGCCGTCGAGGCGGCGCTGCCGGCGCTGCGCCGACTCCTCGAGGACGACGCGTGACGGCCGCGCTCCTGCGGGCCAACCGCCGCACCTGGAAGAGCCTCCGCAAGCACAGGAACTACCGGATCTTCTTCTCCGGCCAGGTCGTCTCGGTCACCGGGACCTGGATGCAGAACGTCGCGGCCGCGTGGCTGATCCTCGAGCTGACCCACTCGCCGGTGGCCGTCGGGCTCCTGATGCTGTGCCAGTTCCTTCCGGCGACCGTGCTGGGGCTCTTCAGCGGCGTCCTCGTCGACCGGCTCGACGTGCGGAGGACGGTGATAGCCACGCAGGCGGCCTCGATGGTCTTCGCGGGCGCGCTCGCGGCGGTGACACTCGGCGGCGTGGTCGAGCCGTGGATGGTCTTCCTGCTCACGGGCCTGCGCGGGATCTCACTCGTCGTCGACCACCCCGCCCGGCAGGCGTTCACGTTCCAGCTCGTCGGCCCGGCCGAGCTGCCGAACGCCATCGCGCTCAACTCGGGGCTCTTCAACGGGGCGCGCGTGCTCGGCCCGGCTCTGGGCGGTGCGGTCATCGCCGCCGCCGGCCCCGGCGTCTGCTTCCTTGTGAACGCGCTCAGCTTCGTGGCCGTGCTCGCGAGCCTGAGGCTGATCAGGCCCGAGGAGCTCGTGCCGCTCGACCGGGGCGAGGAGCGGCCGACGCTGCTAGGCGGAAGCCGCGAGGCGTTCGCGTTCGTCCGGCGGGTTCCGCTCGCCGGCGTCCTCCTCGGCACGGTGCTGCTCGTGACGACGCTCTCCTTCAACTTCAACGTCCTGCTGCCGGTGCTTGCGAAGCAGACGCTCCACTCCGGGCCCGAGGTCTTCGGGATCGTGACCGCGTGCTTCGGCGCCGGCGCGCTCGCGGGCGCCCTCGTGTCGGCGGCGGTCTCGCGTGCGAGCCCACTGCTCGTGCTCGCGGGAGTGGCCGCGTTCGGGGTCACCGAGCTCGCCCTCGCGCCCCAGTCGACCCTCGCGGCCGCCGCGCCGCTGCTGGTCGTCGCCGGGCTCGCGTTCACCCTGTGGACGTCGAACGCGAACGCGTCGCTTCAGCTCTCGACTCCGGATCGGCTGCGCGGCCGGATGATGGGCTTCTACTACTTCGCCTTCAACGGCGCCGCCCCCGCGGGCGGGCTGCTCGCCGGGTGGCTGGCGTCGACAGGCGGGACCGCGCTTGCGTTTGCCGTGAGCGGGACTGCCGCGCTGATCGTCTCCGGCGGCGCGTTCCTCCTGCTCGCGCGCGCTCCCGCCCGGCTCCGACCTGTTTCGCCGCCAGGTACGGTGAGCGCGTGATCGACCTCCGCACTGACACCATCACCCAGCCGACGGTCGCGATGCGCAAGGCGATTGCAGAGGCCGTGGTCGGCGACGAGCAGAAGCGTGAAGACCCCACCGTGATCGCACTCGAGGAGCGGAGCGCAGAGCTCCTCGATCACGAGGAGGCTGTGTTCGTCCCCACCGCGACGATGGCGAATCAGATCGCGCTGCGCATCCTGACGGAGCCCGGTGACGAGGCGATCGTCGGCGGCGACGCCCACCTCTTCCTCCACGAACTCGGCGGGCCGGCGGTGCACTCCGGTCTCGTCGTGAAGTCGATCGAGACCAAGGACGGACGGTTCTCCGCCGCGCAGCTCCGCGAGGCGATGAACCCGCGGGCGGACCTGCACATGGCGCCCACCACCCTCGTCTGCGTCGAGAACACGCACAACGGCGGCGGCGGGCGCGTCTGGCCACTGGAGCTGGTGCGGGAGGTGACCGCGGAGGCGCGGAGCCTGGGCCTGGCGACGCACCTGGACGGCGCGCGCCTCCTCAACGCCGCCGTGGCCGCGGGCCTCCCGCCGGGGGAGTTCGGGCGGGAGTTCGACACCGTGAGCATCTGCCTCTCGAAGGGCCTCGGTTGCCCGCTCGGCGCCCTCATCGCGGGCTCGCGAGAGCGGATGGCGAAGGCGCGGCGGCTCAAGCATCTCTTCGGCGGCGCGATGCGCCAGGCCGGCATCGTCGCCGCGGCAGGCCTCTACGCGCTCGACCACAACGTCGAGCGGCTCGCCGACGACCACGCGAACGCGCGCCGACTGGCCGGGGGCCTCGTCGAGGCCGGGCTGCCCGTCGACCTCGACCAGGTCGAGACGAACTTCGTGCAGGTCGACGTCGGCGCGCTTGGGCTCGGCGCCGACGACGCCGTCGCCCGGCTCCGCGCGGAGGGCGTCCTGCTCTCCTTCGCCACGCGCAAGGACGTGCTCCGGGCCGTCACGCACCTCGACGTCTCCGCTGGGGACGTCGAGCAGGCAATCGAGCGCATCCCGCGCGCGCTCACCGGAGCTCCGCGGCCCGTCGCCGACGCCGCGGGAGCGGCGCCGACGCCGTTCTAGCGCCCTGTCGCCGGGTCGGCCTACTCGTACTGGAGGGCCTGAAGAGGGTTCAGCCGAGCGGCGCGGCGGGCCGGGAAGATCGCGGCGATGATCCCGACGAACACCGCGGCTATCGCGAAGATGATCACCTGAGCGACCGGGACGGCGAAGTCGATGAAGTCGATCCGCCAGACGAGCAGGCCGGCGAGCACGATGCCGAGGATGATTCCCAGCACGGCGCCGATGAGGGCCGTGATCACGCTCTCGTACCGGATCATCCGCCTGACCTGCCGCCGGGTCATGCCGATCGCGCGGAGCATTCCCAGCTCTCGTGTGCGCTCGAAGACCGTCAGGACGAGCGTGTTCACGATTCCGAACAGGCTGACGACGACTGAGAGCGCCAGCAGGACGTAGAGAATGTTGAGGATGTTGTTGAGGAAGCTGATCTGGTTGTCCTTGAACTCCTCGCGGGTCTGCGCCTTCGCGTTGGGGAAGTCGGCGAGCGCCTCGTCGAGGGCTTGCGTGTTCGAGTCCGTGACGCCGCCGTCGGTCTCGACGAACGAGTAGAGATTCTGCGGCTGGTCGTAGTTCGCGTCGAAGGTCTCGCTCGAGAACGTCACGTTGCCGAACGGCGAGCCGCCGGCCGGCGGGTCGAAGATGCCCTTCACGGTGAGGTCCAGCTGCTTTCCGGTCGGTGTGGTGATCGTGAGCGAGGAGCCGACGGTGAGGTCGTGGTCGTCGGCGAAGCCCTCGTCGACGAACGCCCCGTTGGCGCCGAGCTCCGAGAACACGGCCTCGGAGCCGTCCGTCCAGTCCAGGTTGATGGAGTCCCCGGCGTTCGGCGTGACCGCGGTCACGAAGGACGGCTCGCCGAAGACGAGCGCTTCGCCCGTCCGGACGCTCGCGACCGCTTGGACGCCGGGCGCGGTCGCAGCGGCCTGGGCAGCATCGACCGGAATGGGAGAGAAGTTGTTCTGAGCCGTGATCGCGTAGTCGGCGACGAAGATCCGGTCCACCGCGTCCGTGAAGGTCGACCGGATGCCCTGGCCGAGCACGGCCACGAGTGTCACGAGGGCGAGGCCGATCATCAGCGCTGCCGCCGTCGAGGCGGTCCGTTGCGGATTCCGCTTCGCATTCCCGCGCGCGAGCTGACCCGCAGCTCCTCCGATTCTCGCCGCGGGCCACCCGAGGGCGGTCGCCATGGCAGGGACGAGTCGCGAGGCGAAGAGGGCGACGCCGAAGAACACCAGCAGTGCACCGACTCCCAAGAACAGGAGGATCTGCGTCGTGGAGAGTCCGCCTCCGAAGAGACCGAAGATGAGCGCTGCGAACCCGAGCACTCCGAGTGCGACGGCGCCGGGGGTGCGGAAGCGCGCGAATCGGGACTCTGGCAGCGTGGCACCTTCGCGCACTGCCGCGATCGGCGGCACTCGGGTCGCCCGCAACGCCGGCCGCAGGCTCGCGAGGAGAGTGACGAGCACGCCGACCAGGAGCGCCACGACGATCGTGCGCGTCTGGAAGAGGAGGCCCGTGTTCGGCAGCGTGAAGCCGACGGCGTCGAAGAGCCAGAAGAGGATCTTGGCGAGACCGAGGCCGAGGAAGAGGCCGATCACCGAGGCAATCACGCCCACGACGAGGGACTCGACGATGATCGACGTGAGAACCTGGCGGCGTGACGCGCCGATCGTCCTCATCGTGGCGAACTCGCGCGTCCGCTGCGCGATCGTGATCGAGAGGGAGTTCGCGATCACGAAGGACCCGACGAAGAGAGCGACGCCCGCGAAGACGAGGAGGAACGTCTGCAGGAACGAGATGAACTCGTCCGTGTCCTCCGCATCGCTCCGGGCCTGCTCGGCGGCGGTCTGCACCTCGGTGTTCGGCGGCAACACGCCCTGGAGCTCTTGCACGAGCGCCTCGTCGGAGACTCCGGGCTTCGCCGCGACCGCGATCTCGTCGAGCTTGCCCTCCTTGTCGAAGATGCGTTGCGCGGTCGGAAGGTCGAAGCCCGCGAGCGTGGCGCCGCCGATGGTCGAAACGGAGCCGAACTTGACGATTCCCGAGATGTCGAGCTCCTGGACGCGACCGGCGCCCTGGATGCCCACGGTGTCGCCGACCGCGAAGTCCTCCTTGCCGGCCGTTGACTGGTCGATGACGACCTGGCCGTTCGCCGGCCACGAGCCTTGGACGAGCTGCAGCGGGTTGAACGGGCTGTCCCCGTTCGCGATCGAGAACCCGAGATTGGGCGCGCCGCCGTAGACGATCGCCTTCCCGTCGTCGCCGATGATCTGAGCCTCGCCGTCGACGCTTCCCTCCGCCTCGGCGACGTCCGGCACGGCCCGGACCTCGTCCAGGAGGGACTGGTCGAAGGGGGGCGCGGTGGCCCCGCTTCCCTCCGTCAGGTCGAACGCCGACTTGCCGCTGATGACCGCGTTCGACCCTTGGCGGACGTCGCTGAAGATGTTGTCGAAAGCCCGGTCGATCGAGTCCGTGAGGACGTAGGTTCCGCTGACCATCGCCACGCCGAGGACGATGGCGATCGCGGTGAGCGTCGCCCTGAGCTTGCGGCCGAGCAGCCCCCTGAGGGCGACTCGGATCAAAGGCGGCTCACCGCCTCCATCGTCTCCACGACCTCGTGCTGCGTCGCCTTGCCGAGCTCCTTGACGATCAGCCCGTCGGCGAGGAAGAGCGTGCGGTCGGCGATGGCCGTCGCCTTCGGGTCGTGGGAAACCATGACGAAGGTCTGGCCGAGCGTGTCGACCGACTCGCGCAGGAGGTCGAGGATCTCCTGGCTCGTGGTCGAGTCGAGGTTGCCGGTCGGCTCGTCGGCGAACACGACGGTGGGCTTCGTGATGAGGGCGCGGGCGATGGCGACGCGCTGCTGCTGGCCGCCGGAGAGCTCAGCAGGCCGGTGCGTGCGCCGGTCGGCGAGCCCGACCCGCTCGATGACCGACTCGTTCCACTCCTTGTCCATCTTGGCGCCGCCGAGCTCGAGCGGGAGGAGGATGTTCTCCTCGGCCGTGAGCATCGGCAGCAGGTTGAAGAACTGGAAGACGAACCCGATGTGCTGGCGGCGGAGCTTCGTCAGCTCCGTGTCGCCCAGCTGGCCGATGCTCGTGCCGTCGATGGTGACCTCGCCCTGGGTGGGCTTGTCCAGACCGGCGAGGATGTGCATGAGCGTGGACTTCCCGGACCCGGAGGGGCCCATGACGCCGGTCAGCTTCCCGCGCCCGACGTCGAGGTCGATGCCGCAAAGCGCGTTCACGGCCGTGTCGCCTTCCCCGTAGACGCGGGTGACGCCGCGCGCCGTGACGACCGCGTTGTCCGGGGTGCTGCTCTGAGCATGCTGCGTGTCGGTAGCCATGGTCGCCACTCTAAGTCCTCCTGAGGCCGGGGATGCAGCTCATGCTTCCAAGCGCCACCCGGCCCGACAAGGAGGTGAGCGCGACAGCCCGGGTGGGGTTAACCGAACCCGCGCTAGCGGTCGCCGACGGCGTAGAACGCGCACGCCACCCCCGCGTACGCGGCGATGAGCGCGGCTCCGCGCCAGCGCGACGACTGCCCGTTGAAGAGGAGGAGCGCGGCGAAGACGACCGAGCCGGCCACGGCGAGGATCTCGACCTGCCGGAACGCGAGGGAGAGTGGCTCGATGAGCCACGAGACGAGCGCGACGACCGGGATGAGGAACACCGCCACCTGGGCGCTCGACGCGAGGGCGATCTCCGCTGCGAGCTTGATGTTTCCACGGTAGGCGACGACGACTGCCCCACCGTGCTCGGCCGCGTTCCCGACGATGGCGACGATGACGGCGGCCACGAAGAACTCCGTCAGCCCGACCTCCTCGGCGAAGACCTCGAGGGAGTGGACGAGCGTCTCGGCGACGAACGCAGTGACGACGGTCGCCGCCGCGAGGACGGCCAGGGAGAGACGCAGCGACCAGGCGCGCATCATGGCCGCCTCGTCGGAGACGTGGAGGGAATGGTGGCGCCGAAGCGAGTACCACGTCACCCCGAGGTAGACGAGCAGGAGTACGATCGAAACCGGTACGGAGGCAACTGCGAGCGAACGCCTGTCGGGGTCGCCCTCCCAGCCGGGGATCGAGGGGATGAGGAAGAGGACGACCGCGAAGGCGACGAGCGCGAACGAGGTCAGGCTGGACTCGCGGTCGAGCCTGCCGGAGCCCCCGAACAGCAGGGAGAAGCCGAGCACGAGCAGGAGGTTCCCGATCACGCTACCGGTGAGCGAGCCGCGCACGACCTCGGTCAGGCCCGAGTTGACGGCGATCAGCGCGATGATCAGCTCGGGCGCGTTGCCGAACGTCGCGTTGAGAAAGCCGCCGATGCCCGGCCCGGTGTGGTGCGCGGCGTGCTCGGTCGCCTCGCCGATGAGCCAGGCGAGGGGCACGAGGGCGACCGCGGCGAGGACGAAGAGCTCGATGTCCCCGACGTCCGTGAACTTGTCGAGGACGACGACGAGCGGCCCGAGCACGAGCAGGGCGAAGAGGATGCGGCGTACCAAGGCCGCGCCACCCTATCCTCTGGCGCGTGCTGCGCGCCGTGCTCTTCGACTGGGGGGACACGCTCTTCCACTTCGCCTACGACGAGAGGCTCCTCGCCGCCGGCTGGGAGGCGGGCTTGACAACGCTCGAGCGCGACGGACTGCCGAGTTCGGACGAGACGGCCGGAGTCTTCCGGGAGCGCTACCTCCCCCTGCTCTTCGTCCCGGGCGCCCTCGAGGAGGTCGAGTACCCGGGAATGGTCCGCGAGCTTCTCGGCGGCTTCGGGGTCGACGTGACGGACGGCGAGCTCGACGGCTTCCTCGCCGCCGAGCACGCCGCCTGGGCGCCCGCGCGGCTCCTCGGCGCCCATACGCATGCGCTCCTGGACGCGCTGCGTGAACGCGGACTCCTTACAGGCCTCGTCTCGAACGCCTTCGATCCGGGCTGGCTCCTCCACCGCGACCTCGCCGACATGGGTCTCGCGGAGCGCCTCGACGCGGCGGTCTTCTCGTCCGAGGTCGGACTGCGCAAGCCGCACCCGGCCGTCTTCGAAGCGACCCTGGCGAAGCTCGAGGTCGAGCCGGAGCATGCCCTCTTCGTCGGGGACCGGCGCTTCGAGGACATGCGCGGCGCGAAGGAGCTCGGCATGACCACTGTGCAGGCATTCTGGTTCCGGGCCGACGACGACGAGCGGGGCCTCGACCCCGACTACGAGGCTTTCACTGCGATGGACGTCCTCAACGTCGTCCGGCGCCTCACCGGCGAGCTCTAGGAGGCTGGATCAGGCCCGCGCCCTACACCGGCGGGCGCTCCCTGTCAAGACTTGCGGGGGTCGCAGGCCCGGTCAACAATCCAGGAACAGCCCGTGCAGCGACAGGTGTTCACCGGGACCGAGCTTCCCCTCCGACCTCAGGAGGAGACCGAGTGTCGGCGTTGCGAGGTGCACTGCGACAAGGTCGTCTATCCCGCCGCCTGTCTCGACCGTGCGTGCCCGTTCCTCTACGCGTACCACGAGTGGGGCCGCACGTACGTCGGGTGCATGCAGAAGGTCTACGCCGTCGAGATCGATCTCGAGCTCCTCGACGAGGCGCGCGGGCGAAAGGGTGGCTTCGGGGCCGTGCGGGCGGTGCGACAGCCGCTGCCGATGTGCCGCGCCGAGGTCTCGAGCTGCTACGGGCACCGGGCCGACGAGCGCGGCTGCGTCAACCCCGAGTTCTTCGAGCTCCCCCACGGGACGCCGTCCTTCCGGGTCGTCGAGCAGAGCGACCAGGCCGCGTAGCGCCTGTCGCGCGCGCGTGCAGGTCCTTGAGGCGCTTGACCTCGGCCGCGTCCGGCCCGTGACCGTCCGGCCCCGGCGTCTCCAGGATCGCGGGGAGGCCCTGAACCCTCGGGTCTGCGAGGAACGCGCCGAGACCTTCGCCCATCACGCCGTCCAGGACGTTCGCGTGCCGGTCGTGGTTCGAGCCAAGCTCGGCGGCGGCGTCGTTGACGTGGAGGCAGCGGAGCCGGTCGGGGCCGATCCGGTCGTCGACCTCGTCGAGGGTCGCCGCGAAGGTGGCCGGATCGGTGACGTCGACTCCCGAGACCCAGAGGTGGCACGAGTCGAGGCAGAGGCCCAGGCGGGGATGGCGGTCGAGTCGGTCGACGAGGACGGCCAGCTCCTCCACCGAGCGGCCGACGGTACCGCCGGCGCCGGCTGAGTTCTCCAGGAGGAGCCAGGTGGGGCCCTCGCACGCCGCGAGCGCCTCCGAGAGGGCCGGCACGGCCTGCTCGAGACCGGCCTCGAAGCCGGCGCCGAGGTGGGAGCCGACGTGGACGACGACCCCGTCGGCCTCGAGCGCGCACGCGACCTCGACCGTCTGCACGAGCGCGGCGCGTGACTTCTCCCAGACCGTCCTGTCGGTCGTGGCGAGGTTGATCAGGTAGACGGCGTGGCAGACGACTGCGCCGATGCCGGCCTCCGCGCGCGCCTGCTTGAAGCGCTCGATGTTCTCCGGAGGATGGCTCGTCGGCCGCCAGGCGCGCGGGCTCTGCGTGAAGATCTGGACCGAGTCAGCGCCCCGCTCGACCGCGCGGCCGATCGCCGTGTGGATGCCTCCTGCGGTGGAGACGTGGGCACCGGCAAGCACGGCACTACGATAACCGTGTGCCCGTCCGCGTCAGGTTTGCGCCCAGTCCCACCGGCTTGCTCCACATCGGGGGCGTGCGCACGGCGCTCTTCAACTGGCTCTTCGCGCGCCACGAGGGCGGCGAGTTCCTGCTTCGCATCGAGAACACCGACACGAGCCGGGAGGTCGAGGAGTCCGTCGAGCAGATCCAGCGGTCGCTCGCGTGGCTCGGCCTGGACTGGGACGGCGAAGTCGCGTTCCAGCTCGCTTCGCTCCCGCGCCACCAGGAGGCGGCGCGACGGCTGCTCGCGGAGGGGCACGCATTCGAGGACGACGGCGCGATCCGCTTCCGCATGCCCGGCGAGGGCGTGACGGCGTGGGAGGACGCCATCAAGGGGCGCATCGAGTACCCGAACGAGAAGCTGGAGGATCTCGTCCTCCTGCGCTCGGACGGGCGCCCGACCTACAACCTCGCTGCCGCCGTCGACGACGCCGACTCGAGCATCACGCACGTGATCCGCGGCGAGGACCACGTGCCCAACACGCCGAAGCAGATCAGGATCCTGGACGCCCTGGGCCGCGAGGTGCCCGTGTACGCGCACGTCCCCAACGTCTTCGGCACCGACGGGAAGAAGCTCTCGAAGCGCCACGGCGCCGTCTCGGTCGAGGAGTTCCGCGCCCAGGGCTACCTCCCGGCTGCGCTCATGAACTACCTCGCGCTCCTCGGTTGGAGCTTCGACGACCGGACGACCGTAATGTCGCGCGACGAGCTCGTCGAGCGCTTCTCGCTCGACCGCGTCGGCTCGAGCCCGGCGACGTTCGACTACGCCAAGCTCGACTGGCTGAACGGCGTCTACCTGCGCGACCTGGCGCCGGAGGCATACGCGGACGAGCTCGTCGCCCACCTCCGCGAGCAGGGCTTCGACGGCGACGAGCAGACGATCCGCGCGTCAGCACCGCTCGTCCAGGAGAAGATCTCACGGCTCGCGGAGTACCCGGCCTTCGCGGGCTTCTTCTTCCAGCGGGTCGAGCCGCCGCCCGAGCTCGTGGACGGGGCGGGGCCGGTGCTGGCGGAGGCACGTGAGACGCTGGCCGGCGTCGAGCCCTTCACCACCGAGATGATCGAGATCGCTCTCCGCGCGCTGGCGGAGCGGCTCGGCCTGAAGCCGCGCGACGCGTTCGGGCCGATCCGGGCGGCGGTGACCGGATCCAGGGTCTCGCCGGGCCTGTTCGAGAGCCTGGAGCTCCTCGGCCGCGACGAGGCGCTCGCGCGACTCGAGGTTGAGGGAGGGCTACCGGTAGAGCACGAATCCGCCGGCGAAGAGGGCGAGCCCGGCGGCCCACACCGGCCAGGCGGCGAGGACGGCGCCCGCCGTGAAGAGGAACGCTCCGCCGATGACGAGCGCCGTAGCGAGGATCGCCGAGAGTGAGATCCCCTCGCGAAGCCGTCGTCTCGGTTCCGGGCTCGCGCCGCCGTCGGAGCCGAGCGGCATCGCCGTCCGCTCGAGTGCCCGCAGGCGCGCGAGCCGCACGCGGAAGAGGGCCCCGCGCCACTCGGGTAGCAGCGGGTCGACCAGGTCGACGTCGCCTCCCTCGAGCGCGTGGCCGACCTCGGCGGTGATGTCCCGCGCCTCGGCGAGCGCCGACACGAGCTCCTTGTGCAGGGTCTCGGCTCCGCGGGGAGGCTCGATGCCCACTGCGAGCTCGGCCCCCGCGTGCAAGCTGTACTGCAACTGGGGCAGCTCGTCGAGGAATCCGTCCGCGACCCCGTCGGCGGGCGACTCGGCAACCCGCTCAAGGCGGACGAGCGCGGTGCCTACCCGCTCCCAGAGCTGCGAAACGGCTTCCGCGTAGCCCCCCGGCTCGTTCCGTCGAACGGTCCGCTCCATCCGGGGTGAATCATATTCGGTCGCGGTCGGCGGCGACCGGCTGCGGGCCCTGCGGCAGGTCGCCGTCCTCCTCCGCCGGCGGCCGCCTGCCCTTGATCTCGTCCTCGGCGCCCTGAACGTGGTGGCGCCACCTCAGCGTTCCCAGCATGAGCAGGATCGCGCCGAAGCCGATCGCGACGTTGACGATCGTGACGACGAGCTGCTGGCCGAAGCTGAACGCGAGGATGGTCGAGCTGGCAGCGGCGCCGGCGAGCGCGAAGACGAGAATGGCTTGTTGGGTCCCCGCGCCGCCCGGCGTGAACGGAAGCATCGTGGAGAGACCGGCGACAACGAGGACGGCGAGCGTCGTCTCTGCAGTCGCGTCCACGTGGAACGCGCGAAGGAAGAAGAAGGTCGACCCGACGCGGGCCGCCCAGCTCCCGGCCTGCCAGGAGACGACCTCGCGCAGATAGACCCGCCAGTCGTGCAGGATCGCGAACCCGAGCGCGAGCTTCTGCCTGAACGCCGTCACGTGGCGCGAGGCCCAGGCGATGAGGACGATCAGCCCACCGAGCAGGAGGCACCAGATGAAGACGGCAATCCGCGGGTGCTCGACCACGAACGCCCAGTCGAACGCCGGGAGCCGAGGGAGATCGGGCAGGCCCGGCAGAAGCCCCATCTGGATCGCGACGAGGAAGAGCACCGAGGCGACCACGAAGTCGAAGAGCGTCTCGACGACGAGGCTCGATGCCAGCGTCGGGTAGCTCGAACCGTCGATGCGATGCTTGGCGATGTAGAGCTTGACGACGTCGCCGCCCCGGGCGGGAACGATCGCGTTCACGCCGACCCCGGCCATGTAGGCGCCGAACGTGCTCCAGTAGCGCACCTTCGTCTCCGGATAGGCGGCCTGGAGGATGTTCTGCCACGCCCGCACGCGGAAGAGCAGGCGCAGGACGTGGAACGCAACGGCGAGGAGCAACGCGCCCCACGCGACGGCCGCGAACGCCCTGAAGAAGGCCTCCGACGCGTCGAGGAAGGCGCGAACGTCGTCCACGTCTTGACGATAGCGCCGGGGCTGGCGGCGGCGGGCCGGGTGCTAGACCCCGGGCGCGCTCGAGCGGAGCTCGACGACGAGCTCGCAGTCGAGCGCATGCGCCAGCTTCAGGAGGGTGTCGATGCGCGGGGGGCGTCCGCCTGACTCGAGCCTCGCGATCGCCGACTGCGTCGTGCCGCAGATCTCGGCGAGCTCGGCCTGCGAGAGCCCGAGCTCGCGGCGCCGGTCGGCGACCTGCCCTGCGATCTGCGCGAAGAGCCAGCCGTCCTCCGCGCCTGCGAGACGCTCGCGCAGCCGCTCGATCGCACTTTCGATCGCGTGGCGACGCTCGTCCTTCGTGCGGTTCTTCATCGCACACATGCTATCGACGGGACGCCTTCGGGCGAAGGAGAGGGCGGGGCTCGCCTCGCTGCCCCGCCCCCTGACAGGCGACGCTGGGTTCCTCGGCTACGAGGCTTCCGGCTTGAAGAGGCCGACGACGGCGCCCGTCGGATCGACGAGGATCGCCAGGCGACCGACCGTCGGCACGTCCCACGGCTGTTGCATGATCATCGCGCCCAGGCTCCTGGCTTTCTCGGCGGTCGCGTCGATGTCGTCGGTGCCGAGGTAGGTCATCCAGGCAGGGGGGTTTCCCTCCGCCTGGGGCGGAATCGGCATGCCGCCGGCCCGGTCCGCGCCGCCCGAGCTGAAGATCGTGTAGACGAAGTCGTTCCCCATGTCCATGTCACGGCTGTCCCAGCCGACGACCTCGCCGTAGTAGCGCTTGGCCGCCTCGACGTCCGTGGTCATAAGCTCGTCCCAGACGAAGACGCCTTCGCCGCTCGTCGGGCCGCCCGCCGCGGCGAAGAGCGACACGACGGCGCCCTGCGGGTCGGCCCCGACCGCCCAGCGGCCGATGTCCGGGATGTCCATGGCCGGCGCGATCACGGTTCCGCCGGCCGCCTCGACCCGCCGGACGGCGTCGTCGGCGTCGTCGACCAGCACGTGGCCCAGCCAGTGCGCGGGTGCGCCGCCCTGGGCCGGGCCGAAGCCGCCGTGCGTCTGGGCGCCGACCTTGATCATCGGGTAGTCGAACTCGCCCATGCTCGCGATCTCGGTCTCCCAGCCGAGAAGCTCTCCGTAGAAGCGGCGCGCGGCCTCCGGATCCGCCGACAGGTGGTCGTGCCAGACGAACCGGCCGACCGCGGTCTCGACGGTGCTCATCGTGATCCTCCTTCCGTCGCTGTCCTCCGGCCACGCTAGTCGCCATACTTCTGAAAAGCAAGTATCAAGTTCTGATTACGAAGTGGTGGATGAACGGTGACATCCGACAGCCGGACCTACGGGCAGTACTGCGGCCTCGCAAAGGCCCTGGACCTCGTCGGCGAGCGCTGGGCGCTGCTCGTCGTGCGTGAGCTCCTCCTCGGCCCGAAGCGGTTCACCGATCTCCTGGACGGCCTGCCCGGAGTGAGCACGAACGTCCTCGCCACGCGTCTCCGCCAGCTCGAGCGTGCCGGAGTCGTGGAGCGCACCCAGCTGCCGCCTCCCGCTGCGTCCTCGGTCTATGAGCTGACGGCATACGGCCGGGGGCTCGAGCCGGCCGTCGCGGCGCTCGGGCGGTGGGGAGCGGGCTCGCTCGGCGCCCGCGAGAGCACCCAGGTCCTTCGCTCCCACTGGCTCGCGCTCGCTCTCAAGGCCTTCTTCCGCCCCGAGGCGGCGGTCGGGCTCTCCCGCGAGTTCGAGGTTCGCCTCGCGGAGGGAGCTTTCCGGCTGGCGCTCTCGAACGGCTCGCTCCAGGTCGTGCCCGGCCCGGCCGTGGCCCCCGACCTCGTGCTCGAGGTCGACGACGACACGCTGGTGGGAGTGCTGGCAGGCCAGCTCGACCCGTCGGCGCTGAGGCTGGTGGAAGGCGACGCTGCGGAGCTCTTCCGCTTCGTCGAGCTCTTCCGCTTCGTCGAGACTCAGCCTGCGGCGAGCCTGTAGACCGTTCCCGCCTGCGAGACGAGGTAGAGCTCGCCGCGCGCGTCCTCGCCGAACGAGCTGAGCAGGGTAAGCCCTATCCGCTCGCGACGCACGTCGGTCGCCCTGCCGTCCACGACGCGGAGACTCCAGACCGTCCCCGAGCAGTAGTCGCCGTAGAGGTAGCGTCCCTGGAGGGTCGGCACGTCGGCGCCGCGATAGACGTACCCGCCGGTGATCGAGCAGCCGACGTCGTGAGCGTAGGTCGTGATCGGCTCGACGACCTCGCCGTGGTCCGTGAGCTCCTTGTCCTCGACCCGTTCCTCCCCCTCGAAGACGTCCCAGCCGAAGTTGAGGGGCCAGGCGGTCCCGGACGGCACGTAGTCGACCTCCTCCGACCGATCCTGGCCGACGTCGCCGATGTAGAGATCGCCGGTCGCGCGGTCGAACGAGAACCGCCACGGGTTCCTGAGGCCGTTCGCCGCGATCGTCCAGTCGGCACTAGCCCTGTCGACGTCGATCCGCAGGAGCTTGCCGAGCCGCGTCCCCAGATCCTGCGAGCGATCTTCCGGGTCGAAGGCCGCGCCGCCGTCGCCGAGCCCGAGGTAGAGGAGGCCGTCGGGGCCGAAGGCGAGCTGGCCGCCGTTGTGGTTCGGATACGGCTGGTCGACGGCGAGAAGCTCGCGCGTGCGCTCGGCTCCGGCCTCGTCCGCCCGGTACTCGACCACTCGCGTGTCGCCGTCGAGGTTCGAGTAGTGGACGTAGAAGCGCGGGTCGTCGGGGAAGTCCGGGTGGAAGGCGAGCGCGAGCAGGCCTTGCTCGCCGCCGGCGAGGACCTCCTGTCGGACGTCGAGGAACGGCCGCGGCTCGACGACCGAGTCCCTGAGCACGCGGATCGCGCCTTCCTGCTCGACGACGTAGAGCGTCCCCGGGTCCGAGCCCGCGACGACCTGTATCGGCGCGTCGAAGCCGCTGCCGACCGCCACGAGCCGCAGGGGAACCGGCGAGGTGGGGGCCGGCGGAGTCGACGACGGCTCCTCGCCGGCGCAGGCCGCGATGAGGACGAGCCCAAGCCCGAGAGCGAGTTCCCGCACGTTAGTGCCCCTTCCGGCGGCACAGGCTGGGAAGCACTGCCTGAAGGGGCACTAGCCGGGAGCCGTCGACATGGCCGGCGGCTCCGGCGCGTGCGCGTAGGGATGCTGGTCCGGGACGTGCTCCTCGTGGTAGGCGCTGTCCGCATTCACCAACCAGATGTCGTGCTCGGCGCCGGCGACGAGGTTGTCCACGGCCCTGATCGCCGTCAGCATGGAGTGATCGGAGTTGTTGTAGCGGTGGAGCCCGTTGCGGCCGATCTGCTGAAGGTTCTCGAGGCCGTCGAGCCACCGGCGCACGGCGAGCAGCCGCTCCGCGTAGCGCTCGTCGTAGACCGGGTAGGCCTTTGGCACCCGTTCCACGTAGCCACGCTCGACGGCTGCGCCGCCCGCGAGCCCGAGGCGGTCGAGCTCGGCGGCGGCGAGCTCGACGAGGCGCTCGTCGCTCGTCTCCCAGAGGTCGTCGCCCTCGAAGCAGAAGTACTCGAGCCCGATGCAGGTCGTGCCTCCCCGCGGCACCATCCAGGGGCTCCACGCACGGTAGTTTTGGATGCGTCCCACCCGCACCGAGGGATCGTGCACGTATACCCAGTTGTCGGGGAAGGGGTCGTCGCCTCGCAGGACGAGCGCGACGGTGAGGAAGTCGCGGTAGCTGAGCCCGCGCGCTGCATCGAGAGCCTCGGACGGCGGCGCCGGGCTGGTCATCGCGGCCACCGCCCGCAGTGGAAGGGACGAGATCACCTGGTCGCAACGCAGCGCCTCGCCCGCCGCCTCGACCGCAACGACCCGCCCGCGCTCGCAATCGATCCGCTCGGCCGGGACGCCGGTCCGCACCTCGCCGCCCAGGTCCGCGATTCGTCCCGCCATCCTCTCCCACATCTGGCCTGGGCCGTAGCGCGGGTAGTGGAACTCGCGGATGAGGCTCTTCACCTCGCCGTGCCCGCCGCCGAAGAGGGCGTCCTTCGCGGCCGTTCGGAACGACAGGCCCTTGATCCGCTGGGCGGCCCACTCCGCGCGGATCTCGGAGCCGGGAACCCCCCAGACCTTCTCCGTGTACGTGCGGAAGAAGAGCTCGTAGATCCGCCTGCCGAAGCGGTTCGACACCCACTGCTCCAGGCTTTCCTCGCCGCCGTTGCGCCTCGGCACCGAGGCGAGGTACGAGCCGAGGCAACGGGAGAGCTCGACCGGCCCGAGCTTGCGCACCACGTCGCCGGCCGCAAGGGGGTAGTCGAGGAAACGACCGCTCCAGTAGACGCGCGAGAGACGCGGGCGCAGCAGGAGCTCCTCGCCGAGCACCTCGAGCCAGAGCGACTCCACCTCCGGGCTCTTCGTGAAGAAGCGATGGCCGCCGAGGTCGAAGCGGTAGCCGTCCCGCACCACCGTCTTGGCCAACCCACCGACCTGATCCTCCGCCTCGAGCACGATCACGGGCCGTCCCAGCTTGGCGAGTAGATAGCCGGCCGTGAGCCCCGCAGGGCCGGCGCCGAGCACGAGCGTCCCGGGCTCCCTAGCTCCCATGGCTCCCCTCGCCCGCCTTCGCGTAGAGGGTGAGGCGAACGCTCGTCCTCGTGGTGCGCGCTTCGGGAACCGTCCTCTGGAGGAGTCGGAAGCGAGGGTCGGCGCCGAGCGCCAGCGTCCACTCGTCCGAGCGGAGTGCGACAAGGCGCGTCCAGGGCGCGGTCCAGTGGCCTTGCCCGGTCTCCGGGGCGACGAGGAGGACGCGCGTGCCCGGCGGCAACGAGTCGAGCAGTGGAGCCAGGGTCAGCTCGGGCTGTGTCGCCCGGAGGCGCGAGAGGGCGTCACGCCAGTCCATGACCTCTGGGTCACCGACGGGTCCGAGTGGCGTGGCGAAGCGAAGCCCGTCCGGCAGGTAGTGCGCGAGAACGGGCACCTGCTCGGGCTGGGTGCTGACCACCAGATCACCGGGTTCCAGACTCGTCGCGGCGACGTTCGAGACGGCCGCGACGTTGCTCTTCTCGACGGGACCCAGGTCGAGCGCCCACGCGCAGGAGATTGCTCCCGCCGCAACGACGCCCAGCGGCCCGAGTCGGGCGAGCGCTGCTCCGGCCAGGAGGAGAAGCGGGCCCGCGAGGACGGCGAGATAGCGGAGCGCCCAGCCCGGCTCGACGAAGGCGATCATCCAGCCGCAGGTCAAGGTCACGACCGCCAGCACTCCGAGCGCCAGCAGCGCCCGACGTTCGCCCGCGTCGACGCCGAGCCGGAAGACGATCGCGGCCGCGAGTGCGAGGGCGCCGGCGGCGGCGAGGCCGGCTGCAGGGGGCGGGCTCGACCACGGAGCGCCGGTGTGCTCCAGCTGGAAGGCCAAGGTCGGCACCCAGGAGCCGAACGCGATCGCGGCGAAGCCGAACGCGAGCGCGCCGTCCAGCACGAGCTTCCGCCTCTCCTCCGGCGCGGCCGCGACGGTGAGAGCGGCGAGCCCGGCAAGAGCGCCGAGCGCGAAGAAGAGCGCCCAGTAATGCGTGTACAGGAGGAGCGCGAGAAGCCCGGCGAAAGCAGGAACGTAGCGCCTGCGACGGAGCGCGAACGCATGGACGAACGACGCCGCCGCCAGCACGGAGAGGAGCGCCACGAGGGCGTACATCCGTGCCTCCTGCGCGTGCATCGTCAGGAACGGCAGCACGGCCGCAGCGGCCGCGCAGATCCAGCCCGCTGTCCGGCCGAAGAGGCTCCAGCCGGCCCAGAGCGCGGCCGGGACGGCCAGCAGCGCGAAGACGAGCGACGGAAAGCGCAACGCCGCCTCGCTCGTGCCCGCGAGCTCCGTCCAGGCGTGGAGCAGGAGGTAGTACGCGGGCGGCGACCCGTCCTGGCGGAGGAGGTCGGGAATCTCGCCGGCGGGCTGCGAGGCGATCCCCGCCGAGATCCCCTCGTCGATCCAGAGGGACGCGTCCAGGGCGCGGGTGCGGAGGAACGCAGAAAGGGCCAGCAACGCCAGGAGCGCCGCGAGCGCCCAGGCCGGGCGGGCTAGGCGGTGCACGCTGCGTGCACCTCCCACGCGCCCTCGTCGGCGAGGAGCTCGAATCCGGCCGGAACAGGCGGGCTGGCCGGCTCCTCGGGCGTGAGCCTGGATCGGAAGACGACCCCGGGAGCCCGAGGCGTCAGGCTGAGGTCGGAGACGTGGGCGCGCAGATGCCAGGCGACGAGCGGGAAGCGGTAGCGCCCGGCGTACAGCGGGCCGCACGAGCGCAGGCGCTCGGCCCCTCCGGCGCGCGCGACGACCGTCCTCAGGTCGGTCCGAAGCTCGGCCGCATACGCGAGCTCGTCGCCGAGGCGTCGGGCGGACGGAAGTGAGGCGGCGACGGCCACGGCCAGGATCGCGGCCCCGACGGGGGCGACGGCGCGAGGGGCCCGGAGGGCGGCGAGGCCGTACAGCCGCCCGGCTCCGACCCCGCCGAGGACGGCGGCGAACGCGGACGCCGCGAGCAGGTAGCGGTCTTCACCGGAGAACCCGGCCTCCGCCATGACCGCGACGAGCGCGACCCAGCCGGCCACCCCTCCGGCGAGGACGAGCGGCAGCCGGTCCCGCCGAAGAAGCGCGACCGCGGTCGTGCCCAGCGCGAGGAGGAGCACGGGGAGGGGGATCATGGTGGCGAAGCCCTCGAGCACTTCGAGCGCCGGCCGCTCGGCGAGCGCGGGCTGCCCCGGGGTCGGGACCTGCGCGCGCTCCGATGAGCGGAGGAGGTTGCCGGAGCCCCACAGCTCGGGCGCGAGCCAGAGCACCGGCACGAGGGCGAGGCCCGCTGTGACGAGCCACCTCGAGGCCTGATCGCGTCGCCACAGCCACAGGGAGTAGCCGAGCAGGAACGGCCAAGCTTCGGGCCGCAGGAGGGAGGCCCCGACGCCGAGGCCGAAGGCCTGGACGTGCCGCCCGGACAGGTGCCGGTCGACCGCCAGGAGGAGCAGAGCGACGAGCGGCCCCTCCGAGCTTCCGCCGGCGACGCCGCGGAGAAAGCCCACCGTGGCGAGTAGCCCGAGCGCCGCGACCGCCCCCGCGAACCACCGTCCGCGACCGGGGGCCAGCCGCGCCGCGAGCAAGAACGCGAGCACGACCGCGAGGAGACCGCCGGCCCGGGCGATCACGAGCCAGACGGCCGGGGCCGCCTCGCCGAGCGGGGAGAGGGCCGCCGTCACGAGAACGGGCAGGGGCTTCCACGCCGGTCCGGCCGTGGTGTCCAGCTCGAGGCCGCTCACCTCACGGCCCCAGATGAGCCACGCCCAGGGGTCGTACGTCGGGGCCCAGGGCGCGAGCAGCGAGAGCGCCGCAACGGCGGCGCACCCGGGAGCCCAGAGCGAGCGCACCGACGCCATGTCGCCTAGGACGTGAGGCCAGCGCTGTCGATCATCTCGAGCGTGGCCTCCAGCTCGGGTCCGAGCGCTCCGAGCGCGACGTCGGGCCCGTGGAGGTCGGTCAGCGGCGGCAGCTCGGTTCGCGGGCCGACGCCGGCGACGAGCGGATACTCGTCGGTCTCGGTCGAGAAGTACTCCTGGCCGGGCCCGAGCAGGTAGTCGACGAGCTGCTGGGCCATCCCCGGGCGGTCCGTGGTTCGCAGGATGCCGACGCCCGCGACGTTCACGAGGGCACCCGCGTCGCCGGGTTCGAGGAAGTGGTTGGCCACGGCCGCATCGGGCTCCTCCTCCAACAGCCCGTACAGGTAGTAGTGGTTGACGAACCCGGCGTCGATCTCGCCGGCTGCGATCGCCTCGACGGTCTGCACGTTGTTCTCGAAGATCCGAGGCTCGTTCGCGGCGATCCCCTCGAGCCACTGGCGCGTGCGCTCGTCACCCGACTCGAGCCGCATGGCCGTGACCATCGCCTGGAACGACGCGTTCGTCGGCGCCAGGCCCAGCCGCCCGTGCCAGGACGGGTCGGCGTAGTCCCAGATCGAGTCGGGGAGCTCGTCCTCGGAGAGCTCGTCCGTGTTGTACGCGACGACGCGGACGCGTCCCGACGTCCCCACCCAGCGCGACTCGGGATCCTGGAAGCGCTCGTCGACCTTTGCGAGCGTCCCGGCGGGCAGCTCGGCCAGAAGGCCCTCGGCTGCCACCGACCCGAGGGAACCCGCGTCCTGTGCGAAGAAGACGTCGGCCGGGGTGTTGTCGCCCTCTTCGGCGATCGTCGCTGCGAGCTCGGCGCTGTCCCCGTAGCGAACGTCGACCTTGATCCCGGTCGCGTCCTCGAACTGCTCGAAGAGGTCCGCGACGAGCTCCTCCTGCCGGCCCGAATACACGGTGATGTCCCCGTCCTCGCCGCCGCACCCGGCGAGCGCGAGGAGGAAGGGGAGGGTGAGCAGGAATACCACCAGGCCGAGTCGTCGCACGGGTCTCTCCTTGATGTAAGGTTTGCCTTACAAGCCTGTGGCGGGAGACCTTACTGCAAGGCAGGGGCGCGGGCGTCGAGAACCGTCCTCTTCGCCTTACGAGCCCGGCTTCGGTTCCCAGAGCGCGATCTCGGCGCTTGCAGGCGCCGAGACGATGCTTCGCCAGCCCACGGGGCCCTCGCGCGGAGCGAGGAGCACCGAGGCTCCGAGCAGGCGGGCCCGTTCCGTCGCCTCGACGACGTCCGCGACCTCGACGTAGGGGAGCCACATGGCACGCT